>DXIA01000059.1 GCA_019113125.1 Candidatus Pygmaiobacter gallistercoris
TACCGTGCGGGAGAGCCGCTCGGTGACCAGAATCAGCAGCGAGAGAAAGGCGAGCAGTGCAAAGGGAAGAATCCCAAGACCCAACCAGCCGGCCAGTGCGCCGAATCCCAACGGGATAAAGGTGGAGCAGAGATAACCGCAGGCGGTCTGAAAACCGATCATCATCTGAGATGCCTCGTGCCCGAAGATCTGAGGCGTACGGTGCATCAGCGAGGGATAGATCGGTGCGCAGCCAAAACCGATCAGAAAAAGCGCAGCGCCGGCAGCAGCGGCCTCCGATCCGAAGAGCAGCAGCAAAACCCCGAGCAGGATACCGCCAAGCCCCATCCGGATGAGGCTGGCCGAGGAAAATCGCATCGAGATAAACCCGGACAGAAACCGACCGGCCATGATGCCGCAGTAGAAAAAGGAACCCCAGCCGGCGGCAATTTCGGGAGAAAGTCCTTTGACCTGCACAAAATAGCTGGCGCCCCAAAGTCCGGCGCTCACCTCCACCGCACCATAAAAAAGAAAGGAGAGCAGGGAGGGAACAAAGCCGCGCTGGTGCCACAGTGCAACCTTCTGCGAGGAATGCGCGGCCTCGGTGACCGTCGGGGCCTTTTCATACCGTTTCCAGAGCGGAAGGGAGGTGATCAAAACTGCGGTCAGCAGAAACTGGAACAGGCTCACCGCCCGATAGCCATTCTGCCAGCGGCCGGTCTGATGGAGAAACAGCGAGATGGTCCAGGGCCCCAGCGTTGCGCCGACCCCCCAAAAGCAGTGTAGCCAGCTCATATGCATCGCCCGGTAATGGTTTGCGACAAAGTTGTTGAGGGCCACATCCACCGAGCCGCCTCCCAATCCCAGCGGGATGGTCCAGAAACAGAGCCAGCCGAAACTGGTGGAAAAGGAAAACCCCATCAGCGCCACAGCGGTGAGCCCCACGCTGAACAGGGTGACCCGGCCGGTGCCGAGCCGCCGGATGAGAAATGCGTTGCAGAGGCTGGAGAGGATGGTCCCGACCGAGACCATCATTGAGAGGGTACCGGCGAGGGAGAGCGGAATGGAGAGGGAGGACGAGATCGAGGGCCAGGCTGCCCCCAACAGAGAATCCGGGAGACCGAGACTAATAAATGAAATATAGATCAGAATAAGAAGTACCGTCATAAAATAGCCCCTTTGATTGAAATACCGAAAAACAGTATAGAAGAAATACCGCAAAATGTCTATATGGCGGCAAAAAAAGAGGGGAGGAAAAACAGGACGGACTGGTTCTTTTTTTTCGGCCGTGCTACAATAGCAGCAAAGAAAAGGCCGCTTGCGGGCGGCGGAGAGGAGCAACCGATGGATTTGAAGATCAAGCAGGACAAGAGCTGGAATCTAGCCGATATGTTCGCGGACGATGCCGCGTGGGAAAAACAGATGCAAAAGGTCGCCGCGCTGGGAGAGAAACTTGCCGCCCGCAAGGGACGGGCTGCGGCCGATGCGCAGTCGCTGCTCGAAACGCTGCGGCTGAGTGATGAGCTCAACTGCAAGGGCGGCCAGTGCGCCGTTTATGCCGAGTGCCGTTTCCATACCGACATGTCCGCTGCGCGGGGCAAGGAGATGAACGGGCAGCTGCAAATTCTCTTCACCCGGTTGGGGGAACAGACTGCTTTTCTCGAACCGGAATTGATGCGCTGCGGCAGGGAGCAGTTTGAAAATTTCTGCAGCGATTGTCCGGATCTCGCGCTCTACCGGCGGATGATGGAGGATCTGTTCGACCGAGCCGATCATCTGCTCGACGACGCCGGAGAGGCACTGCTGACCCGGATGGCGGACCTCGGTGGGGGGTATCGGCAGGTTTTTGATGACCTCGTCATCAATGATACCCCGGCACCGCAGGTCGAGGGGCCGGACGGTGAACCGGTCAAGGTCACCGAGGCGGGCTACTTCTCGGCGCTGCAGAACGCCGACCGTCCGTTTCGCGCGCGGTACTACAATGCGCTGCTCGGGATGTATGGCGGTCACATCAATACCCTCTCCTCGAGCTACTACGGCAGGGTGCGGGCAGACGTCTATCTCGCCAAGAGCCGGCGGTATCCCACCGCACGGGCGGCAAAGCTGGCGGCAAACTTCGTCCCGGAGGAGGTCTATGACAATCTGATCGCCACTGTGCGGGCCAACTGTGGGCCGCTGCAGGAGTATGTTGCGCTGCGCAAAAAGGTGCTCGGCATCGATGATTTCCATTTCTATGATTTCTTCCTGCCGCTGACGGAGGAGCCCCCCCGAACCTACCCGTTTGAGGAGGCGGCCCAGCTGGTACTGGAGGCGACCGCCCCGCTGGGAGAGGACTATGCGGAGAAGATGCGGCGGGCGCTCGAGAATCGGTGGATCGATGTTTATCCCAAGGACAACAAGCAGAGCGGCGCCTATTCGACCGGAACCTATGGGTTCCACCCCTATATGCTGCTCAACTACGACAATACGCTGGAGGATGTCTTTACGCTGGTGCATGAACTGGGACACTCGATGCACACGATGTACTCCTGTGAGAGCCAGCCGTTTGTCTACTCCGATTACTCAATCTTCTGCGCCGAGGTTGCCTCGACTACCAATGAGCAGCTGCTCTACTATTATCTGCTGGGGCACTGCGAATCAGATGATCTGCGCCGGCTGTTGCTTTCCAAGCACCTGGATGATCTGCGCTCCACCTTCTATCGGCAGACTATGCTCGCCGACTTTGAGATGCAGACCCATGCCCGGGTTGAGGCCGGTCAGCCGCTGCTGCCGGACGTTCTCTGCGACATCCATGCCCAGCTCAACAGAGACTATTACGGCCCTGAGCTGGTGGTCGACAAGTCGCTCTCCTATGAATGGTCGCGGATTCCGCACTATTATCGGGCATTCTATGTCTATCAGTATGCGACCGGGATCTCTGCGGCGATTGCGATTGCAAACCGGATCCGCACCGGAGTTCCCGGCGCAGTGGAGGATTACAAAAAATTCCTGTGCGGCGGGTGCAGCGAGCACCCCATCGAGCTGCTGCGGTATGCCGGGGTAGATATGGCACAGCCCCAACCGATCCTCGATGCGGTGGCGGAGTTCCGGGACACACTGGAAGAGCTCAAAAAACTGCTTTAAATGGATAACACAAAAAGGACCTTGCGGCCGATTGACCGAAGGTCCTTTTTTGATGTGCACAGCAGCGGTTACAGCGGTTTTCCCGCGAGAACCTCCTTGTAGTCCTCGTAATTGCGCCGGAGCAGGGCAGGGGTGTCCAGTCCATAGGGACATTTCGCGGCGCACTGCCCGCATCCAATGCAGTCCTCGATCTTCTTCATCATCGCCTGCCCCTCCTCGCAGAGGAAATTGATCGCAGGCGCGCGGCGCATCATCACCGAGGCGCGGGCGCAGCTGTTGATCTGGATCCCCATCGGGCAGGGCATACAGTATCCGCAGCCGCGGCAGAAATCCCCCTGCAGCTGACGGCGATCCTCCTCGATCACTGCCCGCAGCGCGTCGTCCAGCTTTGGCGGATCGGGAATGCAGGCGAGAAAATCATCCAGCTCGGTCTCCCGCTGAATGCCCCAGATCGGCAGAACCCCCTCGTGTTCTGCGATCCAGCCACTCGCCGCCCTGGCATTGAGGATCAGTCCGCCACAGAGCGCCTTCATCGCGACGAATCCCATCCCGGCCCTGAGGCAGGCGTCGGCAACCGCGAGCTCCTTGTCCGAACTGATGTAGCTGAAGGGAAACATCAGAAGATCATACAACCCCGAGTCGATTGCCTCATGCGCCACATCCAGACGGTGGTTGGTAAAGCCGATAAAACGGATTTTGCCCTGCTGCTTTGCCTGGAGCATCGCATCGTAGAGACCACTCTCATCCCCGGGTTTCGGGCAGAAGGAGGGGTTGTGAAACTGGTAGACATCGATATAATCGGTGCGCAGCATCCGCAGGCTCTCCTCGAGATCCTTCCAGAAATCCGCCGCTGTCTTCGCCATCGTCTTGGTTGCGATGATCACCTTGTCCCGCATTCCCTCAAAGGCGATGCCGAGTTTTTCCTCGCTGTCGGTATAGGCCCGTGCGGTGTCAAAATAGTTCATCCCGCCCGCATAGGCACGGCGTACCAGCTTGACCGCATCCTGTTGAGAGATCCGCTGAATCGGCAGCGCGCCAAATCCGGTCTGCTCCACCAACAGCCCTGTTTTTCCCAAGACCATCTTTGCCATCTGTAACCCCTCCGATCTTTTGCACAGTGTGAAAAGTGATTTTATATTATTTTATCACGCTGCCGCACAAAAGAAAACCCGCTTGATTTCGCTGACGAGATTGGTTAAACTGGGATGAGACAAAATGGACGGATAAGAGGGTGTGCAGAGTGAAACACAGGGAGAAATCCGTGAAATTCTGGCTGCAGGCGCTGCTGCTGTGGGGAATCGTCGACAGCTACGCCATCTTTAACTGGATGGGTATGCGGTTTTGGCTGCCGACCTTTCTTGTCCTGCTCGTTCCTTTTCTGCTGCTCAACCTGAAACTGCCTTCAGCCCGATGCCCTTCGGTGCGGCTCGCGCTGCTGGACGGCGGGGCGCAGCTGCTGCGTCTGTTTCTCGCTGTGACCGGGGGCACGGTGCTGTTTTGTGCCCTTTGGATCTGCCGTGCCCGTGTAGGATGGGGTGCAGTCGCGGTTCAGACAGTGATCGCGATCCTTCTGCTTGCGCTGCTGTTCTGGAACGGGATGATCCGGGTTTATCTGACCTCAGTCCAGCTCGGGATCCGCTGGCGGGTAATCGGCGCGCTCTGCGGGCCGATCCCGCTGCTCCACCTCTGGGCACTCTCGCATATCCTGCAGGTGACGGGGCAGGAGAGCGCTGCGGAGCACCGCAGAATTGAGCTCGACCGGACCGAGGCGGCGGCGACCGACTGTGCTACTCGATATCCTGTCCTGCTGGTGCACGGGGTGTTTTTCCGGGATGTTGCCCTTCTCAACTACTGGGGCAGGGTCCCGACCACCCTTAAACGGCATGGCGCGGTGATCCGGTACGGCCGGCAGCAGTCCGCCTCGTCGGTGGCGGAGAGCGGCCGGGAACTGGCGCAGCGGATTGCCGATATCGTGGCCGAGACAGGGTGCAAAAAGGTAAATCTCGTTGCCCATTCAAAGGGCGGACTTGACTGTCGGTATGCCATCACCCATGCGGGAGCAGCGGAGATGGTCGCCTCATTGACGACGGTGAACACCCCGCATCGCGGCTGTCGGTTTGCCGAGGTACTGCTGCAGCGCATCCCCCGGCCCATTCAATGGTTTATCGCGCGGCGGTACAACCGGATTGCCCGGCTTGCCGGAGATCAAAAACCTGATTTTATGGCGGCAGTGCAGGATCTGACAGCGTCGGCCTGTGCGCGGTTCAACGAACAGACGCCGGACGCCGACGGCGTCTTTTATCAGAGCGTCGGCTCGGTGATGCAGCGCGCGGGGGAGGGCAGATTCCCTCTCAATCTGACCTATCCGCTGGTCAGGCACTATGACGGGGAAAACGACGGACTGGTAGCGGTGAGCTCGATGCGCTGGGGCGATCATTTTCGCTTTGTCCGCACCGAGGGGCGCGGGGTATCTCATGGCGATATGGTGGATCTCAACCGGGAAAACATCCCGGGATTTGATGTGCGGGAGTTCTACCTTGATCTCGTGCGGGAGCTGAAGGAAAAAGGTTTTTGACAACAAGGAGAGCCGGGAAAACTTCCCGGCTCTCTTTTGATGCAATCATTCCTCATGGGAGGGAAAATAGGACGCGCGGCGGCGGCGGACCAGCAGTGAGAAGACCAGCTCGCAGATCCCCTCCACAACCAGAGAGGCGCCGATAAACCGCATCAAAACCATTGCGGTGCCAAAGGGATTTGCCAGGATGACCGCGCCGAGAACGCCCTGTACTGCGGCGGCGATCAGTGGATAATACCAGCGGTCGTCCTCCATGCGGCGCAGATCAAACGCAGCTTGCAGCTCGCTGATCGCACCGACCAGCAGCGCGAGGCCGAAGAGCACCGGCAGCAGCGAGATCAGCAGCTCCGGGCGAAGAATCAGAAAGAGCGCGCCGACCAGCGCGGCAAGACCCGCGGCAAGATCCCGCCGCAGCATGGTGAGTACGATGTCCCGGGTGAAGTAGCAGACGATTCGGTAGACGCCGTAGACCGCCAGCACGGCAGCGATGGCATAGCAGATCAGGCGGCCGGAGAGGGAGGGCCAGATCAGCAGAACCAGACCCAGCAGGATTCCGGCCAGCGCAAGGGTGGAAAATTCATCGGGCAGTTTTATCTTTTTCATCATATATGACCATGCCTTTCCGCGAAAGGCACCAACGAGAAATGAAAC
>DXIA01000060.1 GCA_019113125.1 Candidatus Pygmaiobacter gallistercoris
GAGCCGGATGCCCCAGCGCGTTGCGAGGTAAGAGAGATCCAGCCCGGCATTGAGCCGGGTTGCGAGCATGATGTACTCAGTGGCGTCGAGGGTGCCGTCCTGCACCGTCTCGCTGCGCCCCGCGAGAAAGCCGCGCAGATCAGCCGGGTAGTGAAACCGCACCCCGCCCATACAGGAGTAGGCGGCGGGCCCGAGGCCGAGGTAGTCCCCACAGGTCCAGTAGATCAGGTTGTGCCGGCTCTCGTAGCCGGGCTTGGCAAAGTTGCTGATCTCATATTGGGAAAACCCGGCCGCCGCGAGTCGGTCCACCGCATACAGGTAGAAGTCGGCGGCGGCATCCTCGTCCGGCAACCCCTTTGGCGGGTGCAGCCCAAACGGAGTTTTCGGTTCGAGTTTCAGCAGATAGCTGCTGATGTGGGTCACCCCGCCCTCGATCAGCAGCTCCAGTGTCTGGTCGAGCTCTTGTGTCGTGTAATCGGGCAGCGCCAGCATTAGGTCGCCAGAGAGGTTCTCGAATCCCGCTTGCCGGGCAAGACACAGTGCAGCGCGGGCCGCCCCCGCGTCATGCGGCCGGCCGAGCCGGCGCAGCTGGGCATCGCTCGCGCTCTGGACCCCCACCGAGAGCCGGTTGACCCCGGCCCGACGATAGCCTTGCAGGCTCTCGAGGGTAACGGTATCGGGGTTTGCCTCCAGCGTGATTTCCGCCTTCGGTACAGGGGCTGCCGCGTCGATCAGCCGGGCAACCTGTGCCGGGGTCAGCAGGCTGGGGGTCCCCCCGCCGAGATAGAGGGTATCGGGCCGCAGGCTGCTGCAGTCACAGTTGCACCAGCGGCGCATCTGGCGCACCAGCGCGTCGACATACTCCTCCGGCACCGACCGGCTGCCGCCCATCGAGTAGAAGTCGCAGTAGCGGCACCTCCCCTCACAGTAGGGAATATGCAGATAGAGCCCGAATGCCATGCGCTCACCTCCGGTTTGTTTTCTCTATTATATCAGCATTGAGAATTTTTTGAAAAGCTGGTATACTGTCTTCAACTGGGAGGGTAGACAGATGACGATTCAGGAATACATTGACGCGGTTGCCGAACGGTTGGATCTGCCCGAGCGGGTAATCACCCGGATCCGGCGCGACCTTGAGAATGAACTGTTCGAGCTGGTACAGGCCGGCGCGGACCAGCAGCAGGCGATTGAGAAGATGGGCCCGGTGGAAGAGCTCGCCGCAAAGCTCAACGAGAAGTACGCCGATACTCGTCCCCAGCCGAAATCAGAGCAGGGAGAGATGCCGCTGCTGCTGCCCTGGTGTCTGCTGCTCTCAGCGGCATTGCTGATCTTCAAGGGAGCGGCGGTTGTGATGGGCAGTCGGTCGACCTTCGATCTCACAGTTGCCGCCGTCGGGTTGGTGCTGACCGCCTTCTCGGTCACCGCAATGCTGAAATACCGCAAGAAATGACAAAGATGCGCTGTCCGTTGCAGGACGGCGCATCTTTTTTGTTTAATCCAGTTTGAGCACGGCGGTGAACGCCTCGCTGGGCAGCTCGACGGTGCCGATCTGCCGCATCTTTTTCTTGCCCTCCTTCTGCTTTTCCAGAAGTTTCTTCTTTCGGGTGATGTCGCCGCCGTAGCACTTGGCCAGCACATCCTTGCGCAGCGCCCGCACCGTCTCCCGCGCGATGATCTTGCCGCCGATCGCCGCCTGGATCGGCACCTCGAACAGCTGGCGGGGAATATTATCCTTGAGCTTTTCGCAGATCTTGCGCCCCCGCTCGTACGCCTTGTCGGCGTGAACGATCAGGCTCAGCGCGTCGACCGGGTCACCGTTGATCAGGATGTCCAGCCGCACCAGTTTCGAGGGCTCGTATCCCTTGATCTCATAGTCGTAGCTGGCATAGCCACGGGACAGGCTCTTGATCGCGTCGAAAAAGTCATAGACGATCTCGCCCAGCGGCAGTTCGTAGTGCAGATCCACCCGGGTCGCATCGAGATATTTCATGTCCCGGAAGATGCCCCGCCGGTTCTGACACAGCTCCATCAGCCCGCCGACATAGTCGGTCGGGGTGTAGATATGCCCGTTGACATAGGGCTCTTCGGCCAGCTTGATGCTGGCGGGATCTGGGTAATCGGTCGGGTTGGAGATCAATTTCTGGCTGCCGTCGGTCAGGGTGATCCGATACTGTACGCTCGGCGCGGTGGTGACCAGATCGAGGTCAAATTCCCGCTCCAGCCGTTCGATGATGATCTCGAGATGTAACAGCCCAAGAAAACCGCAGCGGAAACCGAATCCGAGCGCTGCCGAGGTCTCGGGGTCAAAGCTGAGCGAGGCGTCGTTGAGCTGCAGTTTGTCCAGTGCATCCCGAAGATCGTTGTACCGCGCGCCGTCGGCGGGGTAGATGCCGCAGAAGACCATCGGCACCACCTTGCGGTAGCCCGGCAGCGGCTGTTCGGCCGGTCGCTCGGCGTTGGTGACGGTATCGCCCACCCGGGTGTCCCGCAGGCTCTTGATCGAGGCGGTGATATAGCCGACCTCACCGGCCTCCAGCTTGTCGCAGGGAGCGAGAGAGAGTGCTCCCATGTGCCCGACCTCAACGACATCAAATTCAGCGCCGGTCTGCATCATCCGGATCCGGTCGCCCGGACGGACGCTGCCCTCCCGCAGCCGAACATAGACGATAACC
>DXIA01000061.1 GCA_019113125.1 Candidatus Pygmaiobacter gallistercoris
AGCTCCCCCCGCGCCTTCCGGCCGGTCGCATCCACCAGCACCAGATAGTCGCTGCGGATCTTCTGGTATCGTCTGCTGAGCAGCACAAAGAGGATCACACTGTAGACGAGCAGCGCAAAGATGCCGAAGACCCAGACGGTGCAGCAGAGCGAGAGGATCAGAAAGTTGACCGCCAGCAGCCGCACCAGCGTCCTTGTGCCCGGCTCGGTGAGATCCACCCGGGTGGCCCAGCGCCAGAGCCGGCCGATCCGGCGGCCGATCCAGCTGCGGGACCCGAAATACCGCCGCGGCCCCAGCGCAAGGATACCGGACAGCCCGGCCGCGCAGGCCGCCACGCAGCCGAGCAGCAGCAGATTGGCCGCGAGCAGGATGCCATGGCTGATCCAGCCGACCGCCGCCTCCCTGTCGGTAAAGAGGGCGACCCAGCGGGCAAGATCTCCCCGGGCGGCGAACAGCGCCAGCCGGATGCAGCCGCCCGCCCCCACAAGCGCCAGTGCCAACCCGGCGAGCGAGAGCTCAAACGAGGCGCTGCGCCCTGCGCCATCGGCGATCCGCAGCCGCGGGTGAGCGCAGAACAGCGCCGCTGCCCCCATCACCGCCACGCCGACAATCGCGAGCAGGTTGCCGAATCCCGCGTCGCTGAACACATTGCCGTCGGCATAGTAGAGGTTGGTGTAGAGCCCGCTGTCGACATCTACCACCTGCGGGATCGCAAAGTAGACCGTGATCCCGGTCGGCTGGCGGAAGGGCAGCTGCGGAGCCGGGGCGGCCTCCTCGCTGCTGATCTCAACCCCGCTGGTCGCGACCAGCTGGTCGAGGTCGTATTCTCCCATCTGAAACTGCCACAGCTCGTTCTGATGGGTGGCCTCGGCGCCAGCCCTATCGCCGCCGTAAAAGCCCTGCGGCTGGATCGTTCCATCCTCGTCAAACCGCAGCACCAGAGCATACTGGTACCGCTCCCTGCCGGCTGCTGTGAGTTTTCCGTTCTCCCAAAAATCAGACAGTGCGATCTGCAGGTTGGAATAGCGCTCGCCGTCCGGGCCGATCACCTCCCAGTCCATCTCGTCCAGTTCCTGTTCAAACAGCCCCTCTGCGTCATAGAGCACCACATCGAGACCGCTGCGCTGGGAGAGGTCCGTCTCCTCCGCGCAGTAGAGTTCATTCGGCTGCAGATTGCTCCCCTGCCACTGCTGCTGCGCCCGCCAGTTGAGGACATAGGCCTCCAGCGCGAGGCTGCGCAGAAACCAGGGCTGGTTGTAGAGCGCCCTGTCGGAATTTTCGACTCCCTTCCGGTAGAGCGGCTGTGCCGACGCGGTGAGCACCAGCGCCCCGAGCAGGACGCAGAGGCCGCACAGCGCCCGCCGCAGCAGATTACGCCCCTTCGATTTTGTAGCCAACGCCCCACACCACCTTTAGATATTGCGGATTTTTCGGATCGATCTCGATCTTTTCCCGGATGTTGCGGATGTGCACCATGATGGTGTCGGTCGTGACCGCCTTTTCGTTCCAGACCCGCTCGTAGATCTCGGCGGCGGAAAAGACCCGCCCCGGGTTCTTGATCAGCAGACTGAGGATTCCCATCTCGAGTGGGGTCAGCCGCACCGGTTTGCCGTCCACCGTCAGCGACGCGGTCTCCTCATTCAGCTCGAGTCCCCCGACGGTGTGGATTCGCTCGCTGTGATGATCTGCGTGGTCGAGATACCGCGCGTACCGCCGCAGCTGGGAGTTGACCCGGGCGACCAGCTCCATCGGGACAAAGGGCTTGGTCACATAGTCGTCCGCCCCGATGTTCAGCCCGGTGATCTTGTCGATGTCCTCCGACTTTGCCGAGAGGATGATGACCGGCAGATCATACCGCTCCCGCAGTTTCATCACCATCGTCACCCCATCCATCACCGGCATCATCACATCGGCGATCACGAGGTGGATCGGCTGCTCCCGCTCGAGAAGGTCCAGTCCCTCCTGCCCGTTTGATGCCTTGACCACCTCATAGCCCTGATTTTTCAGGTAGATGCCGATCCCGTCTCGAATCTCGGGATCATCCTCCACCACCAGAATCCGATACGCCATTCATCTCTCCTCCCTCGGCCACACCCCTGCGGCCGCCATTTTGCTTTTTTTATGCCGCCGCGCCGCACAGCTGGCCGCGCAGCATCGCCCGCGCGCGGTGGAGCTGGGTGTGCACCGTCTTGTCCGGGCGGCGCAGCATCCGGGCGATCTCGGGCACGGTATAGCCGCCGAGAAAGTACAGCGCGCTCACCTCGCGGTAGGGTGAGCGAAGCGCGCTGATTTGCCCCTCGATGCCCTGCACCGCCTCGCGGCTCTCCCAGTCCTCCTCCACCGTCAGGGTCTGCCGCGGCAGCTCGTCCGGCGCCTCCTGCGGGCTGACGCGGCGGCAGTAGGCGCTCTTGAGAAAGTCCTTCGCCCGGTTCGCCGCGATCCGGCACAGCCACGCCTTTTCCGACCCCGGAATGCAGCGGTCCCGGTGGATCCAGGCCGACAGAAAGGTCTCCTGTGCGAGGTCCTCCGCCTGCGCGCCATCCTGTACCAGCTGGTAACAGACGGTGTAAACCAGCCGCTGATACTGTAAAACCATCCGTTCAAATTCTTCCCGTTCCACCCGGATTCTCCCCTTCCGATGATTACCTGTGGAGACTATTCTACCGGATAAATCTAAAGGACAACGGGCAAAAAAACTAAAAATTTCTAAAGAATTGAGGTTTGGACAAAGAAAACCGGCGCCCCGCCGCAGGGCGAGGCGCCGGTCGGCCGCGCGATCAGTCGGTGATCTGCGCCGCTTTTTTCAGCACACTGTACAGCCAGTCAAAGAAGTACTCCGAATCGGCACTCTTGGCGTACAGACAGTTTTTCGGCATCTCGCTGAACTTGTAGTTGCGCCCGAGCACCGTCTCGCCGTAGGCATAGCCATGGCCGAGATCGACATGGCAGCTGGTGTAGACCGTCTCGGTCAGCACCTCGGGGTGAACCACCGCACAGACCGCCAGCGCATCGTGGATCGCCGCACCGACCCCGGTGCCGTCGGCATCTCCTTCCGCCGCCGAGGCGTGCAGCCGGTGCTCGATCAGCGCGGCGCAGAACTCCGCCGGCGCACTGCCGATCTCCCGCAGCTGCTGCGCCTGCTGCCGGTCAAGACAGGCGTGGGAGGTTGCGTCCAGCGAGACCATCGTCACCGGCACCCCGCTCTGCAGCACGATCTCCACCGCCTCGGGGTCGGCCCAGACATTGAACTCGGACGCCTGGGTCACCGGGTAGACGTCGTGGGAGCCGCCCATCATCACGACCTGCCGGATCTTGGGCAGAATCCGCTCATCCGCCCGGATGGCAAGCGCGAGGTTGGTCATCGGCCCCACCGGTACGAGGGTGATCTCCCCGTCCTTTGCGGCCAGCAGCGTCTCGAGCAGAAAGGCGCAGGCGCTCTTCTCCTCCGCCTTGAGATGGGTCGGCGGCAGCGGCAGATGATCGGTGTGCACCGCCGTCTGCTGGTTCTTGACCCCCTCCTTGCGGGGCAGCTCCTGCGCCTGCAGGCTCCAGGGCTCGAGGGTGGAGGCGAGGGGCAGCGCGGCGCCCCGGTAGACCTTGACATCCGGCCGGCCGCAGCACTCGACCACCCGCAGCGTGTTGTCGGTGGTGTTCTTGACCTCGACATTGCCGCCCACCGTGCAGATGCCCAGCACATCCAGCTCCTCGCTGAGAAGCGCGGCACAGAGCGCGATCGCGTCGTCCGAGCCAGTATCCACATCCAGAATGACCTTTGTCCTATCCATTTGACGATCCTCCTGTTTTGATGTCTGATTTTGTCCTCCCATTATACGGCCTCAAAAAAGCGCCGTCAATCGGCATCTTCGGCCGCTGTTTCAAATCTTTCGAAAATTTTGATAAATCTCTTGACTTTTACCCCGCCGGTATAGTAATATAGAATACGCAGCTCGGAAGGGTTATCTAAAATGCGCCCGTAGCTCAGGTGGATAGAGCAACTGCCTTCTAAGCAGTGGGCCAGGGGTTCGAATCCCTTCGGGCGCACCATATATGGTGGGTGTAGTTCAGTTGGTTAGAGCACCAGATTGTGGATCTGGGTGTCGTGGGTTCGAGTCCCATCTCCCACCCCATTTAAGGAAAAGCGGATTCATCAAAATTGAGTTCGCTTTTTTCTTTATCTCTGGGCTGTTGCCAAGCGGTAAGGCACAGGACTTTGACTCCTGCATCCGCTGGTTCGAATCCAGCCAGCCCAACCAGAAAAGCCCGGTCTTTGACCGGGCTTTTTTGTTTTTCCCGTCCGGTTGCAACGAATAGGGTCGGCGCAGTATAATAAAATTGCTTTTTAATAGACAATCCAATGAATGGGGGGAGTTTCTTGGCGGTCGACACAAAGGAATCCATCGCAAAGGCGGCGAAAAAGCTGCTGCTGCAAAAGGGGGTCCGCCGGCTGACGGTGAAGGAGATCGTTGAGGAGTGCCGGATCACCCGGCAGACCTTCTATTATCATTTTGAGGACATCCCCGCACTGGTCCGCTGGATGCTGGAACAGGACACCGCGCGGACGGTACAGCAGGTGGAAACTCTCGAGAGCGGGCAGGAAAAGCTGCGCTATCTCTTTGCCGTCGCGGTGCAGGGGCTGCCCTATGTGAAAAAGGGGATGCAGAGCAGCTACCGCGCGGAGCTGGAGCAGCTGCTGTCCCGGCAGATCCAGCAGCTGTTTGAGCAGATCTGCGACGCGGAGGGGCTTTTTCAGGACTGCACCCGGTTTGAATTTGAGCTGATTCTGCGCTACCACAGCCAGGCAGTCCTGGGGCTGCTGCAGAACTGGAGCGAGGCGGACACCAAGAATCTCGACCAGATTGTCCGGGTGGTGTTCCGGCTGATGACCGGCAAAATTTTGCCCCGGCGCGAGAGCTGATATCCTCATGAAGAGCCAAGGTGTAAGATCTTTTTACACTTTGGCTCTTTTGTCTATACGGTTTTGGAATTCTGCATCTTGCGATGCCCTTTTGCGCGGCGTAAAATACCTCTTGAAAAGGAGGGATCCGGATGGCACAGGAAATTCTCGGCGTCAAGCTCTGCCAACTGGATGAGAAGATCTCACAGCTGCACAGCCATATCCGGCAAAGTCAGCTTGCAAATCCGGACCAGCTCTGCCGCGAACTGGAAACCGTGCGGCGGGAATGTGCCGCAACCGAGGCGGCACTCAGAGAAAAGCTGGAGCACTCAAAATCCAGCCTTGTCTCGGTGCTCGCCCAGGGGTACCGGGAGGCCGAGCAGATCATTCAAGAGGAGCAGGTTTCGCTCCGGCAGCATTTCGCCGCCGACCCGCCGTCTGCTCTCGAAGAACAGCTGCTGACCGCGGAGTACGCGCTCGACTTTGCCTATCTCGCGTCCGAACGGGCGCTGCTGCTCTCGCTGGAGGCCATCGCGGCGGAGCAATCCCAACCGAAAGAAGGAGATTCGGAATGAAAGAAGTCAAATCACCCAAGCGTCCGCTTGTCTATTATTATGGGATTGTCCTGCTGGTGATCCTGCTGTTCAACCTCTTTGTCACCCCGCTGCTTAACGAGCGGCAGGTCATCGAGGTGGACTACGGCACCTTCATGGATATGATCGACCAGAAAGAGGTCGGCACCGTTCAGGTGGAGGACACCGAGATCCTCTTCACCAACAAGGAGGAGAGCAAGATCTACAAGACCGGCGCGATGGAGGACCCCACCCTCACCGAGCGGCTGCACGAGTCCGGTGCGAAGTTCGACCGGGTGTCCGAAGAATCCACCTCCCCGCTGCTGAGCCTGTTTCTGACGGCGGTGCTGCCCATCCTGCTCTTCTTTGTGCTGGGGCAGTACATGAGCAAAAAGCTGATGGAGCAGGCCGGCGGCAAGAATGCGCTCTCCTTCGGGATGGGAAAGAGCAGCGCCAAGATCTACGTCCCCTCCACCCAGGGCATCCGGTTTGCGGATGTCGCGGGGGAGGATGAGGCCAAGGAGAACCTGCAGGAGATCGTCGACTACCTGCACAACCCGGCCAAGTACACCGAGGCGGGCGCCTCAATGCCCAAGGGCATCCTGCTGGTCGGCCCTCCGGGAACCGGTAAGACGATGCTGGCCAAGGCGGTCGCCGGTGAGGCGAATGTCCCCTTCTTCTCGATCTCCGGCTCGGAGTTCGTCGAGATGTTCGTCGGCATGGGCGCCTCCAAGGTGCGGGACCTCTTCAAACAGGCAAAGGAGAAAGCCCCCTGTATCGTCTTCATCGATGAGATCGACGCCATCGGCCAAAAGCGAAATTCCGGCGGCTATGGCGGCAACGATGAGCGGGAGCAGACCCTCAACCAGCTGCTCACCGAGATG
>DXIA01000009.1 GCA_019113125.1 Candidatus Pygmaiobacter gallistercoris
CCGCATCAAAATCGACCTTTTTACGGTGCCTTGCAGTTCTGCCCCAGAATTTTGGATGGAGAAAGTGCGAAGAGCGGCCCCTCAAGCCTTGGTGGCTTGGGGGGCCGCTCTAAGTGCTTTCTACGCCAAAAGTCTACGGCAGAACCGTTGTTTTCTTATCCTGCCACACCTTTTTCTCTGCCCTGTTCCGGATAAATCAGGCCTTTGCCTCAAGATAGTCGGCGGCAAACTGGGCGTACATCGCAGCGCCCCGCTTGAGGACATCCTCCGGCACATCGTACTTCTCGTGGTGGTTGATGTAGGGGTGCTCGGCGTCCCGGCTGCCGATAAAGGCATAGATGCCGGGCACCTTCTCGAGGAAGAAGGCGTAGTCCTCGCTGCCCATCATGGTGGGCAGGTTGCCGACCCCCTCCTCGCCGAAGAGCTTGACCGCCGCCGCGCGGGCGATGGCGTTGATCTCCTCATTGTCGTTGATCAGCGGCGGGGTCATGTGGTTGTACTTGGTCACATCCGCGCTCGCCCCGAAGGCCTCGGCGGTGTTCTTGACGATCCGGCGCAGGTCCTCCTCAATCGTCGCGAGGGTCTCGCGGGAGAAGGTGCGGACGGTACCCTCCATCACCACCTTATTGGCGATGATGTTGAACCGCTGACCGCCGTTAATGGTGCCGATGGTGACGACACAGGGATTGAGCGGGTTGTTGTTGCGGGAGACATAGGACTGCAGATCCTGCACGATGGCGGCCGCCGCAACCAGCGCGTCGGTGCCCAGCTGCGGGCTGCTGCCATGGGTGGAGACGCCGTTGACCTCGATGGTAAATCCATCGCAGCAGGCCATCCGGTTGCCGCCCGAGACATCGACCAGCGGCGCGTCGAAGTCGCCCCAGATATGGGCGCCGTAGATCGCGTCCACCCCGTCGAGGACGCCCTCTTCGATCATCTGCTTTGCGCCGGTGGCAATCTCCTCGGCGGGCTGGAAGAGCAGCTTGACGGTGCCAGGCAGCTCGTCCTTGACCTCGGTGAGAATCTTTGCGCCGCCCAGCAGCATCGCGATATGGTTGTCGTGGCCGCAGGCGTGCATCGCACCCTCGTTTTTGCTGGCAAAGGGCAGGCCGGTCTCCTCGACCACGCTCAGCGCATCGATGTCGGCCCGCAGCGCAACCGTCTTGCCCGGTTTGCCGCCCCGGATGATGCCGACCACCCCGTTGCAGGTAGAGCAGAGGCTGGCCTCGATCCCCATCGCCTCCAGATCCGCCTTGATGCTCTTGGCCGTCTCGACCTCCTGCCCGGACAGCTCGGGGCAGGTGTGGTAATAACGCCGACGCTCGATGATGTAGGATTCGTTCTGTTCCGCGCGTTCACGAAGATTCATGGGATAACACTCTCCTTTGTTTTCGATTGGTTCGGCGTTTTACTCCGCCTTGGCCGCCAGGTAGTCCACCGCGAACTGGGCGTGCAGCGCGGCGCCCCGCTTGAGGACACTCTCGGGCACATCGTAGTGGTCGTTGTGGTTGCTGGCTGCGTGGTCGGCGTCATGGCTGCCAAGGAACCCAAAGACGCCCGGCACCTTCTCCATAAAGTAGGCGAAATCCTCACTGCCCATCATCTTGGGCAGCTCCTTAATGCCCTCCTCGCCGTAGAGCTTGACCGCGGCGTCGTGGGCGATCTGGTTGAGGTCGTCCTGGTCGTTGATGACCGGGCCGGGGAAGGCGTCGTACTTGAGGGTGGCCTTCGCCTTGTAGGCTGCGGCGGTCGACTCGGCGACCCGACGGATCAGCGGCTCGATCTTGGCCCGCATCTCACGGGAATGGGTACGGCAGGTGCCCTCCATGACCACCTTGCCGGCGACAACGTTCCAGCGCTGACCGCCGTGGATCTCGCCGACGCTGATGACCAGGCCGTTGAGCGGGTTGTTGTTGCGGGAGACGATGGTCTGCAGGTTCATGATGATGGCGGTTGCCGCAACAATGGCGTCCACACCGAGGTGCGGCGCACTGCCGTGGGAGGAAGAGCCCTCCACCGTCAGGGTGAAGTTGTCGCAGCTGGCCATCCGCACGCCGGGCTGGACATTCAGATAGGGCGCGTCAAGGCCATCCCAGATGTGCTGGCCGAAGATCGCGTCCACCCCGTCGAGAACCCCCTGCTCGATGCAGGGCTCGGCGCCGTGGCAGCTCTCCTCCGCGGGCTGGAAGAAGAGTTTGACATTGCCCTGCAGCTCATCCTTGACCTCGGTGAGGATCTTCGCCGCGCCCAGCAGCATCGCGATGTGGTTGTCGTGGCCGCAGGCGTGCATGCAGCCGGCATTCTCGCTGGCAAACGGCAGACCTGTCTTCTCCTCGACCGGCAGCGCGTCGATGTCGGCCCGCAGCGCGACCGTCTTGCAGCCGGGCTTTGCCTTGCCGCCGCAGATCATCGCGGTGCAGCCGGCCAGACCGTTCGAGAACCGCTTGACCTCCAACCCCATCGCCTCGAGCTGGGCGGCGATGGCATCGGTGGTCTTGAACTCCTCCCAGGAGAGTTCGGGATGAGCATGGAACCAGCGGCGCTGCTCGATGATATAGCTCTCATACTTTTCCGCCAAAGCTTTGATATCCATTGTCATTCTCCTCCTTTTGGCGCCGGCAGATCTCCCCTGCCCCTCGGCGCGTTTTGATTGCTCTTATTGTAGCATACCGGGGATCACAAAAACAGAACTTTTGCCCGGATTTTTAAAAAAGGGCCGTCCGGCAAGGACGGCCCTTCTGTTCAGGATCAGATCAGCCGAACCCCGCCGGCAATCAGGCGCGCAGCAGTGGGAC
>DXIA01000062.1 GCA_019113125.1 Candidatus Pygmaiobacter gallistercoris
TCTAACAGCGGCATGGGATCACTTCTCCTTCTGAGTTCTCAGGCAGCGCACAAAATGCGTCCCGGAAATATTGTTGAGTCCACAGTGGGTCTGTCGGCACGCCTCGGTCGCGTAGGGGCAGCGGGGGGCGAAGTAGCAGCCCTCGGGCAGATTGGTCGGGTCCGGCGGCAGTCCCTCGATCGGGGAGAGCCGATCCACATCCTTGGACAGGTCGGGAATCGCGCCGAACAGCCCCTGAGTGTAGGGGTGGGTCGGAGTGTCGTAGATCTCGGCGAGGGAACCCATCTCGACCACCTCACCGCCGTAGATGACCGCAACCTGGTCACAGGTGTCCGCCACCACCCCGAGGTCGTGGGTGATCATGATCATCGAGGTGCCGCGGGTGCGCTTGAGCTCCTTGATCAGGTCCAGCACCTGGGCCTGGATGGTCACGTCCAGCGCGGTGGTCGGCTCGTCCGCGATCAGCAGCTCGGGGTTGCAGGAGAGCGCAATGGCGATGACCACCCGCTGTTTCATGCCGCCGGAGAACTGGTGCGGATACTCGTCGGCCCGGTCGGCCGAAATGCCGACCGTCTCGAGCATCTTGATCGCCGCTTTGCGGGCGTGGGCCTTGTCCATGTTCTGGTGGTTGCGGATGCCCTCGGCGATCTGGCTGCCCACCGTCATGACCGGGTTGAGGGCGGTCATCGGGTCCTGGAAGACCATCGAGATCTCCCGGCCGCGCACCGAGCGTTTCTCACTCTCGCTCATCTTGAGGATGTCGCGGCCCTTGAAGTGGATCTCCCCCGACACCAGCTTGGTCGCGTGATCGGGCAGAATCTGCATAATCGCCTTGGCGATGGTTGTTTTTCCGGCGCCGGTCTCCCCCACCAATCCCAGCGAGGAGCCGCGCTCAAGGTCGAAGGAGACCCCTCCGACCGCCTTGACGGTGCATCCCCCGGAAGAATAGTTGACGCACAGATCTTTGACGGAAAGAAATTCCGTGTCCTTGTTTGTACTCATCAGCCTTTTCCTCCTTTCAATCAGTCTCTGAGCTTGGGATCCAGCGCGTCACGAACCGCGTCGCCCACCAGGTTGAGGCTCAGCACCGTGATCATGATGAAAGCGCCCGGGAAGATGCACAGATGGGGATAGTCGCGGATAAAGGTCCGGGACGCCGAGAGCATGGCGCCCCACTCAGGGGTCGGGGCCTGAACGCCGAACCCGAGGAAACTCAGGCCGGATGCCGACAGGCCGGAGGCGGCGATGCCCATTGCAACCTGCACGATCAGCGGGGAGACCGCATTCGGGACGATGTGCTTGAAGATGATCCGCCAGGTGGAGCAGTTCATCGTGACCGCCGCCTCGACATACTCGGCGTTTCGGATCGAGAGGATGTTCGCCCGCATCATCCGGGCATAGGACGGGATGAAACTGATTCCCATCGCGATGATGATCTTCTCAAAGCCGGGGCCGAGTACCGAGGAGAGCGCGATGGCCAGCAGGATGCCGGGGAAGGACTGGAAGATGTCCAAAAACCGCATGATAAAGCTGTCCACCTTGCCGCCGAAGTAGCCGGCGACCGAACCGAGCATCACGCCGAACACGCAGGAGATCGCGGTCGAGATGATGCCGATGCTCATGGTGAATTTCGCGCCGTAGAGCACCCGGGAGAGGATGTCACGGCCCAGCTCGTCGCAGCCGAACGGGTGCTCGAGCGAGGGAAGGGCGAACTGATCCGCCATGCTGATCGCCTTGTAGTCGTACTTGCAGATCAGCGGCGAGAGGAACGAGAGGACCAGCAGCAGGACCACCACGATCAGGCCGCCCATCGCCAGCGGACGCCGGCGAACCTTTTTCCAGACATAGGCGAGGGAACCGGGGACTTCGGATTTGCGCACCTTTCTCGGCGCTTCCTCGCTTGTCCTTACTTTTTCTTTTAACACGTTGTTTTCCCTCCTTACGCTGCGCTCTTTGCGGTTTCTGCGCTCTTTGTTTTCTTCTTCGACCGGCGCATGTACTGCGCCTTGATCCGAGGATCGACAAAGGCATAAACCAGGTCGGTCACCAGCATCATGATCGAGAAGGTAAACGCGAGGTAGATGATACAGCCCTGTACCACCGGGTAGTCACGGCTGTTGATGCCGTTGAGCATGTACAGGCCGATGCCGGGGATCGAGAAGATCGACTCAGTGATGGCGGTGCCGCCCAGGTGCAGGCCGATGCTCGAGCCGGTGATGGTGATGATCGGGATCAGCGCGTTGGGCAGCGCGTGTTTCCAGATGACGTCACGCTGGCTCAGCCCCTTGGAGATGGCGGTGGTCACGAAGTCCGCCCGGATGACCTCCAGCATGCTCGAGCGGGTCTGACGGGCGATGCTGGCGATCGAGCCGATCGAGCCGGAGAGCACCGGCAGGATGAAGAACTGGATGCCGCCAATACCGCTCGAGGGCAGCAGATCGAGCCAGACCGAGAAGAGCAGTACCAGCAGCAGTGCGAGCCAGAACCCCGGCATCGAGTTGGCCAGCAGGGTGACGAACATCCAGAACCGGTCCTCCAGCTTGTTGGCCTTGAGGGCGCTGCGGATGCCGATCGGGACGCCCAGGCAGATGCTGATCAGCACGCTCATCAGCGCCAGGATCAGGGTGTTGGGGAACCGGAGCATCAGCTCTTCGACCACCTTCATGCGGGTCATGTAGGACTCGCCGAAATCGAAGTGGATCAGATCGTTGAGGAAGGAGCCCAGCTTGACGAGGAAGGGCCGGTTAAGACCCAGCTCCTCCCGCACCTGTTCGATCTGGGTCTGGGTGGCCGAATCCCCCAGCATGATCTGGACCGGATCACCCTTTACAAACTGCATCAGGGTAAAGATCAGGATCGCAACCACCAGCAGAATCGGGATCATCTGGAGCAGCCGCTTTCCGATATATCTCAGCATACGATCACCTTTCTTTCCGAAATGAAAGGGGCGTGTCGCGGCTTGTAAGACCGGCACGCCCCTTATTGCTCATGGATTACTCTTCTACCGACTGATAATCCTCAGAAAAGACAAGCGCGTTGTAGACCGGCGAAACGGTACCGACGTTGACGAGTTCCAGAATGCCGTCCTGCGAGGCGGTTGCCGAAAGGGTGGTGTACAGGCCCTTGCAGATCGCCTGGTCGACCATGTAGTCGTGGAAGGCGGTCATCGTCTCATCGGTCGGGTTGGTGTTCGCCTCGTTGAGCAGCCGCACCAGCTCGTCGTCGTGGGTAAAGCAGACCGAGCCGTTGGTGTAGCCGGCGGGGTTAAAGCAGTAGTCCCAGAGGCCGGCGACATGTCCGGTGGAGCCGCCCTTCATGTCGAGCATGATGTCCCACTGGGTGGAGTCGTTCTTATAGGTGTTGAAGAGCGCCTGATCCACCGCGATCGAGTCGACCTTGAATCCGGCCTGCTCGAGGTTGGCGATGAGGACGGCG
>DXIA01000063.1 GCA_019113125.1 Candidatus Pygmaiobacter gallistercoris
AAAGTCGGGGGAGTATTCCTCCAGGGTGCGGCGCATGGCCGCCTCCTCGGCTTCGTGGACGGGGCGGAGGATGCCCCGGGCGTAGGCCCGCCCGGCGGGGGTGAGGGCGATCTGTTTCTCCCGGCCGTCCCTTGCCGGCAGCAGCTCGAGATACCCCGCCGCCGCCAGCGCCTTGACGTTGGTGTTGACCGTCGTCTTCGGGATCAGCCAGTCCCGGCAGATCTGCCGCTGGGTGTGGGGCGCGCCGTCGTCCAGCGCCCAGAGCAGGGTCATCTCGTTCTCCTTCGCCCCCCGCCGCCGGGCAAAGAGATAGTAGGCCCCGTCGATCTTCTCGGTGGCCAGCATCAGCCGGCGCACCGCCCGCTCGGTCGCATCCATGGCGATTCCTCCTTCGTTTCATGACAGCCCGCGACAGACCGCCGCGCAGGTCAAAAAAAATGCGGGAGCAAGGGGCTCCCGCACCGGGTTTATTTTGCGGTGTTGATAAACTGGCGGTTGTTCCAGATGTACTGCGCGCCCGACAGGGCGGTGACCACCGCGATGACCCAGCAGAGGGTCTGGGTGATCAGCCCGACCGCGCCGATCGCATCGGGGGCGGCGAGCCCCGCGCTGAGGTAGTAGAAGATGATCGAGAGCATCTGCAGCACCGTCTTGATCTTGCCCCAGATGTTCGCGGCGATCACCTTGCCCCCCGGCGCGCCGGCGGCGATCATCCGCACCCCCGAGACGGCGAACTCCCGCGCGAGGATGATCGCCACCACCCAGACGCTGCAGACCCCGTCCAGCATCATGTAGAGAAAGGCGACGGTGGTCAGCAGCTTGTCGGCGAGGGGGTCGGCAAACTTGCCGAAATCGGTCACGAGGTTGTACTTGCGGGCGATCTTGCCGTCCAGCATGTCGGTCAGGCTGGCCAGCGCGAAGACGATGCCCGCCGCGAGGTACCAGCCCTTCTCAAAGCTGGCGGTGCCGTACCGGCCGATGCCGGCGAAGATCATGAAGACCGGCACCAGAATGATCCGGCCGAGGGTCAGTTTGTTGGGCAGATTCATCCGTCGCACCTTCCTTCCAGCTTGGCATAGAGGTCGTAGACGTCGGTCTCCTCGACCCGTACCCGGTAGAACCCGCCCTCCTCGAGCGGCAGGTCGGGGGAATCGACATAGACGGTCGCGTCGATCTCGGGGGCGTCGGCGGCCGAGCGGCAGGCGTAGAGCCCGCTCTCCTCGTCCAGCCCGTCGCAGATCACGACCAGCTCGGCCCCGACCTTCCCGGCCTGGCGGCGGGCCATGATGCCGGCCTGGATCTCCATGATCCGCTCGGCCCGCTCCTCCCGCAGCGCCTTGGGCAGCTGCTCCATCCTGGCGGCCCGGGTGCCCTCCTCCTCCGAGTAGGCAAAGCAGCCCAGCCGGTCAAACTGCGTCTCCTTGACAAATTCGCACAGCTCCTCGAACTGCGCCTCACTCTCCCCGGGATAGCCGGCGATCAGGGTGGTGCGCAGCGTCAGGTTCGGCACCCCGGCCCGCAGCCGGCGGATCGCCGAGAGCACCGTCTCCCGGTCCCCCTTGCGGTTCATCGAGCGGAGGATCTCGCTGTTGATGTGCTGGATCGGCAGGTCGAGGTAGGGGACCACCTTCTTGTTGCGGGCCATCGCGGCGATGAATTCGTCGGTCACCCGCTCGGGGTAGGCGTAGAGCAGCCGGATCCAGCGGATCCCCTCGACCTGCTCGAGGGCGTCGAGCAGCGCGACGGTCTGGTTCTCCCCGAAGTCGTCCCCGTAGGCGGTGACGTCCTGGGCGACGACGATCAGCTCCTTCACCCCCTCGCCGGCGAGCCAGCGGGCCTCGGCGAGGACCTCCTCGAGCCTGCGGGAGCGCAGCGGCCCCCGGATCAGCGGGATCGCGCAGTAGCTGCAGAAGTTGTTGCAGCCCTCGGCGATCTTTAAGTAGGCGTAGTGGCGGGGGGTGGAGATCACCCGCGGCCCCTCGAGCGGCAGGTCGGTCTTGGCGGCGTAGGCCTCGACCTTTTCCCCGGAAAGCGCCCGGGCGACCAGCGCCGCGATGTCCCCGTTGCAGCCGATGCCGATGGTGGCGTCCACCTCGGGGATCTCCTTCTGGATCTCCTCCCGGTACCGCTCGGACAGACAGCCGGTGACCACGACCTTCGGCGGGTTTGCCCCCTTCTTGAACTCGACCGCCGCGAGGATGGTGTCGATCGCCTCCTGTTTTGCGCTCTCGATGAAGGCGCAGGTGTTGATCAGGATGACGTCGGCCTCGGCGGGGTCGGCGGTGGTGGTGTGGCCCGCCGCGAGCAGCGCGTGGCAGAGCCGGTCGGCGTCCACCTGGTTCTTGGGACAGCCGAGTGAGATCAGTGCAATCTTAGCCATAGTATGTCCTCATATCTCCGCGCAGCGCGCGGTCTTCATTCTGAAAAATTCTCCTCGAGAAACCGGTCGACCGCCGCGATCGCGTCGCGGGTGCGAAAGCCCCTTCGCACCAGCGCGGCGAGCACCTTCTCCCGCCCGCCGGCGGCGAGCTTTGACCGGTACTGCCGCTCGAGCAGCGGGCGGATGGTCTCGGTCTCGTCCTCCTGCGCGATCGAGGAGAGCGCCTGCTCGATCAGCGGCCGGTCGATGCCGATCGAGGCGAGCTTTGCCGCGATCTCCCGCCGGCTCTTGTGCTTTGCCGCGAGGGATTCCGCTTTGCGCCGCGCAAAGGCGGCGTCGTCGAGCAGTCCCAGCCGCTGCATCTCGGCCACCGCCGCGGCGGCGGTGTGGTCGTCAAAGCTGCGGCAGAGCTTTTGGAACAGCTCCTGCGCGCCGTGGTCCCGGCCGCTGAGCAGCAGCAGCGCCCGGTCCTTTGCCGCCCGCAGGTCGCTCTGCTCCCGCAGCCGGGCGAGGGTCTCCTCCTCCAGCGTGTCCCCCTCGGCGAGACCGCTCTTGGCGAAGGTCTCGGGGTCGACCGAGAAGAGGAACTCCCCGTCCCCGAACAGCGCACAGCGGCCCCGGCGGGTGGTCTCAACGGCGGTCAGCAGCACCCCGCTCACTCCTCCACCGAGATGTCAATGTTCGCCTTGGCGCGGGGCTTTGCCGGGGCGGCGGGCGCCTCCTCCTTCGCGCCGGCGGCGGCCTCCTCGACCGCCTTCGCCCGCTCCTTGCTGCGGCGGGCGGCGCCGGGCAGCAATTTATCGGCGTTCTCCCGGATCTGCCGCTCGATCTCGGCCGCGAACTCGGGGTTCTTGCGCAGGTAGTCCTTCACGTTCTCCCGGCCCTGGCCCAGCCGGGTCTCCCCGTAGCTGAACCAGCTGCCGCCCTTCTTGATGATGTCCAGCTTGACCGCGAGGTCGAGGATCTCCCCCTCCTTCGAGATGCCCTCGCCGAACATGATGTCGAACTCGCCCTCCCGGAACGGGGGCGCGACCTTGTTCTTGACCACCCGGGCGCGGGTGTGGTTGCCGATGATCTCGCTGCCGACCTTGAGCGCCTCGGTGCGGCGCACGTCGATCCGGACCGACGAGTAGTACTTCAGCGCCCGGCCGCCGCTGGTGACCTCGGGGTTGCCGTAGACCACCCCGACCTTCTCCCGCAGCTGGTTGATGAAGATCGCGATGGTATTCGTCTTGCCGATGACGCCGGTCAGCTTGCGCAGCGCCTGGCTCATCAGCCGGGCCTGCAGACCGACATGGCTGTCCCCCATCTCGCCCTCGATCTCGGCTTTGGGGACCATCGCCGCGACCGAGTCGAGGACGATGACGTCGATCGCGCCGGAGCGGACCAGCGCCTCGCAGATCTCGAGCGCCTGCTCGCCGGTGTCCGGCTGGCTGACCAGCAGGCTGTCGATGTCCACCCCGAGCGCCTTGGCGTAGACCGGGTCGAGGGCGTGCTCGACGTCGATGAAGGCCGCCTCGCCCCCCGCCTTCTGCGCCTCGGCGATGACATGCAGCGCGACGGTGGTCTTGCCGCTCGACTCGGGTCCGTAGATCTCGACGATCCGGCCGCGGGGCAGCCCGCCGATGCCGAGGGCGATGTCCAGCGAGAGGCTGCCGGTCGAGATCGCGTCCACCTGCATCGTGACGTTCTGGCCGAGTTTCATCACCGCGCCCTTGCCGAACTGCTTTTCAATCTGGGCGAGCGCCGTCTCGAGCGCCTTCGCCTTGTTCTCCTGTGCGGATTTGTCCGCCGTCTTCTCTGCTGCCACGGTGGCACCTCCTGTATCTTGTCCGCCGCGGATTCCGCGGCCCTTTTTCTTCAGTTTGCCCGAAAAAATCAATTTCCTGCAATCGTCTTATTATACAATATTTTCACCCCCTGCTGCAAGGGCGGCCGGGATGTGGTATACTGGGGAAAAAGGGGGGATTTTTAAGATGGAGCGGGTATTGGTGATCGGTTGCCCCGGGGCGGGCAAGACCCGGTTTGCGAAGGCGCTGGCGGCCGAGACCGGGCTGCCGCTCTTCCACCTCGACCTGCTCTGGCACCGGCCGGACAAGACCACCGCCCCGCCCGCGGTCTTCGACGCGGCGCTGGATAACCTCCTCGCCCGCCCCCGCTGGATCCTCGACGGCAACTATCTGCGCACCCTCCCGCGGCGGCTGGCCCGCTGCGACACCGTCTTTCTGCTCGACTACCCGGTCGCGCTCTGCCTTTCCGGGGCGGCGGAGCGGATCGGCAAAAAGCGGGAGGATCTGCCCTTTGTGGAGGAGGAATTCGACGAGGAATTCCGCCGCTGGATCCTCGACTTTCCCCGCGACCAGCTGCCCGAGATCACCCGGCAGCTCGCCGGCTGCAGCGCCCGGGTGATCGTCTTTCGGGGCAGGGAAGAGGCGGACCGGTGGCTCGAAGAACACGAAAAGAGCGCGGAATAATCCGCGCTCTTTTTTCTTCAGTGGTTGCAGCGGCGGTAGATCTCGAGGATCTCCTCCCCGCCGAGCGAGACGAAACTGCCGATCCGCCGCGCCCCGTCAAAGGTGACCCCCCGGGCCATCGCGGCGAGCTCCTCCTCGCTTTTGACCCCGATGCCGAGCTCGGAGAAACAGGTCGGCATCCCGATCTCGGCAAAGTAGCCGACCATCGCGTCGACCGCCTGCCGCGCCAGCGCCGTCTCCTCCCCGCCCGAGAGGCCGAAGACCTCCCGCCCGAGCCGGGCAAACCGGCCGGGGTCGCTCGGCAGGCAGAAGTCGGCCCAGCCGCCCCAGACCGCCGAGAGGGAGGCCCCGTGGGCGACGTCAAACCGGGCCGAGAGCTCGTGTCCGAGCTGGTGGGGCGCGAAGTCCTTGATCCC
>DXIA01000010.1 GCA_019113125.1 Candidatus Pygmaiobacter gallistercoris
CAGGGCTTGCAGTAGTGGCCCTTGTAGACCCCCTTGTAGATATCCCCTTTTTCGTAGAGCGTCCGGAAGATCTTCTGCACCGACTTGACGTGGTAATCATCGGTGGTGCGGATGAACCGGTCATAGCTGATGTCCATCAGTTTCCACAGGTCCTTGATGCCGGAGACGATCTCGTCGACATATTGTTTCGGGCTGACCCCCTTGTCGGCGGCCTTGTCCTGAATCTTCTGACCATGCTCGTCGGTTCCGGTCAGGAACATGACGTCATAGCCCTGCAGCCGCTTGTAGCGGGCCAGCGCATCACAGGCCACGGTGGTGTAGCTGTGGCCGATGTGCAGCTTGTCCGACGGATAGTAGATCGGCGTTGTGATATAGAATTTCTTTTTCTCCTCCATGGAATTTCCCCCTCTTTCAGATTCATCGGGCAGTGCCCGCGAAAAACTCAATGGTTGTGGTGGTGCAGCTTGCTGCGCAGATGCAGCGCGGCATCCATCGCGGCGTTGACCGCCGCGTTGTAGACCACCCGGAACTCCCCGGCGGTGGTCACGATCTCACCGGTGAAGTTCTGCTTGAATCCCAGCACGTTGTACAGCTGCGGGCTGTCCTCCGGTCGGACGGCCACCCCCTGCATATCATAGATGCTGCAGCCGGTCGAGAGGGCCCAGCGCATCATCTCCCACTGCAGGAGATAGGTCGCCCGCAGCTTGCGCAGTTCGTGATCATCGCTCGAGCAGCCGTAGACATGGGCGGTCTTGCCGGCATAGTTCACCGAAAGTCCGCCGCAGATCGGCTGCCCGTCGGGTGAATAACACATATACATTCGGGCATTGGCCGGAAAAGCCTTGAGAAAACGGGCAAGGTACTCCTTCGGCCGGATCGAGAATCCCTGCCGCTGGCCGGTCTCGGAATAGACCTTGTAGAAATCGTCCAGACAATCCTCGCCCCATCGGCAGGTGACCCCGTGCTTTGCGGGATAGCGGATATAGTACCGGGTCTCCCGGACAAAGCCGGCCATCAGCTGGTCCTCACTCATCCCCTCGAGATAGGGCAGCATGTAATTGTACCGGGGCTGGATGGTGTCCTTGAAAGCGGCATCCGGCGTGAAGTCACAGCCCAGCGACCGGAAGAGCGCGATGTGCTCCTCATCCCCCTCGAGGATATAGGGATCCATCTTGAGGATGTGCGCGTGGTATTTTTTGGCCACCGCCTTTGCGCCCTCGAGCAGATCGGCGATGGTCTCACGGTCGCTGTAATCGCAGACCGGACCTCTTGGCGCATACATCAACGCGCCGGGGCCCATCGGCATGATGAGGATGCTCATGCTGCCGGCGAGCTTGCCCTGTGGGGTGCGGCTGACCACGATCTCATGTTTCCAGTTCGATTTGACCTTTGCCCACGCGGGGCTCTGCATGAAACAGCCGGAGGGATGGTGGCTGACAAAGGCCTCCACCTCGCCGTACTGTGTAGGTTGTAACAGTTCCAATTCTGGTCGTCCCCTTTGCGGCGGCCGCCTTTGGCGGCCGGGTATCGGTGCGGAGCGAAATCCGCATCCGTATATTTTTATAGTATACCACATCGGCGGTTGTTTTACCACCGGCGCGGGGTGTATAATTAGACTGAAAATCAAGCCGTTTGGGCCCGCAATTTCGGCAAAATCGGTCAGTGGGCCGCGGCAGGGGAGGGATAGGGAATGATCGTGGCCGCCGATGGACTGTTCCGGCTGGAGACCGCGCACACCAGCTATCTGTTCGAGGTGCGGGAGGGGCTGCTCTGTCAGCTCTATTACGGGCCGAAGATTCACCTGCAGGACCCCGCGCCGCTGCGGGCAAAGTCCGCCGCCGGCTACGGCTGCGAAGTGACCTACCGCAGCGACTGCAAACCGCTCTCGCTGGATACCCTGCCCCTCGAATTCGCACCGAAGAACAAGGGGGATTACCGCCGCGGGCCGGTTGCGGTCGAGACGCAGGACGGCTATACCGCGGATCTCGTCTACCGCGCCCACCGGATCGGGGATCAGCTGCCCGCACTGGCGGGGCTGCCCGGCCCCCACGGCGCGGACGGCTGCCTGATCGTGATCCTGTCGGATCATCGGGGACTGACCGTAGAACTCCGGTACGGGGTGTTTGAGCAGGCGGATGTCATTGTCCGCAGCATGCGGGTGGTCAACGGCACCGGCGCGCCGGTGCGGCTGCGGCGGGCGATGAGCTTTCAGCTCGATCTGCCCGGTGCGGGCTGGACGCTGACCACCTTCGACGGCGCCTGGGCGAGGGAGCGGATGGTCACCGAGCATCGCCTCGGGGTCGGCACCCTGCTCTTCGGCAGCCGAACCGGCAACTCCTCCAACCGCACCAACCCGTTTTTTATGCTCTGCGAGGACGGTGCGGGGGAGTTTTTCGGCCGCTGCTATGGCTGTAATCTGATCTATTCCGGCAGCTTTGAGGGCTCGGCCGAGCTCTCCCCGATGGGATATACCCGGCTGATGGAGGGGATCCAGAGCGACGAGTTCAGCTGGCCGCTTGCCCCCGGTGAGGGGTTTGATACCCCCTGGGCGGTGCTGACCTGTTCCGACGCGGGGAAAAACGGGATGAGCGGAAACCTGCACCGGTTTGTCCGCCGGCACATTCTGCCGCCCGCGTTCGCCGATGCCGAGCGGCCGGTGCTGATCAACAACTGGGAGGCGACCTACTTCGATTTCAGCGAGCGGAGACTGCTGCGGCTGGCCAGACAGGCCGCGGCGCTCGGCATCGAGCTGTTCGTGCTGGATGACGGCTGGTTCGGCGCGCGCAGCAGCGACAGCGCCGGGCTCGGAGATTATGACGTCAACCGCAAAAAACTGCCGGGAGGGCTCGACGGCCTCGCAAAAAAGATCAATGCAATGGGGATGGAATTCGGCATCTGGATGGAACCCGAGATGGTCAGCCGGGATTCCGCACTCTACCGCGCCCATCCCGACTGGGCGGTCAGTACCCCCGGGGTGGAGCCCAGCGAGGGACGCAACCAGCTGGTGCTCGACCTCTGCCGGGAGGAGGTGCGGGACTATATCGTTGATCAGGTGGTCACCACCATCCGAAGCGCAAATATCCGGTATGTCAAATGGGACATGAACCGGCATGTCTCGGACAACTACTCACCGGTGCTGCCGGACCAGGGAATGTTCGCCCACCGGTTTATCCAGGGCGCATACGACATCTTTGCCCGGATCACCGCCGCCTGCCCGGGGGTGCTGTTTGAGGGCTGTGCCTCGGGCGGCAACCGGTTTGATCTCGGGGTGCTCTGCTACTTCCCCCAGATCTGGACCAGCGACGACACCGACGCCTACCAGCGGCAGCTGATCCAGACCGGCACCAGTTACGGCTATCCGCCCTGCGTGATGGCGGCACATGTCTCGGCCAGCCCGAACCATCAGGCGGCCCGGCAGTCCCCGCTCGAGGGCAGGTTCGACGTCGCGGCGTTCGGCCTGCTGGGGTATGAGCTCGATCTCACCGTCGCGTCGACAGCAGAGAAGAAGGTCATCCGCCAGCAGATTGCCTGGTATAAGGCGCATCGCCGGCTGCTCCAGCAGGGGGAATTCTACCGGCTCAAAAGCCCCTTCGGCCCGGACGACACCCGCCGTCTGACCGCGCGGGAGACCCAGTGGATCACCGTCTCGCCCGATCAAAGCGAAGCGGTGGTCGGGGAGCTGATGGGGTTGATGGTGCCAAACAGCGCAAAGCCGCCGCTGCGGCTTGCCGGGCTGGATCCGGACCGGACGTACCAGGTGACGGTGCGGCGGGAGGCGATCAACATCAAGACCTTCGGCAGCCTGATCAACCAGATCCTGCCGGTGCGGGTCAACACCGAGGGGATTTTGATGCACACCGCGAGCGAACTGTACATGATGCCCTGTGAGGAGGAGCGCTACACCGCCGCGGGGGATCTTTTGATGCGGGCGGGGATTCAGCTGCAGCAGGCCTTCACCGGCACCGGATATAACGATGCGGTGCGTCTGATGCCGGATTTCTCCGGACGGCTGTATTATCTGCAGGCGATCAAACCGACAAAAGAGGAAGAGATGGGCAGCGAGAAAAAGGAAAACGGAGACACTGCAAAATAACCGGTAAAATTTCGGAAAAACAGCCGATTTTCCTTGACAAACAGCCCGTTTGTGGCATACACTAGGAACGGTAAGGCAAGATGGCGCGGCAGACCCTGCCCGCGCCATTTTTGCGGTTTTAAAAGCGGAAAAAAGGAGTGTGAATCGTTCGTGGAAGGCGACCCTAAACCCCGAAGTTGTAACAATGACGCCGGCCGGGCCGGTGTTCCCGCGGACGAGATGCGCTGCTGAGAACGCCTGCTGCCCGCCGGGGAAAGCAGGTGTGAGAAATGATTGATATCTACATGACCAACCCGTCGAACGGCGCACTGTCCGAGCAGGAAAAAATCCTGCCCGGCAGCTGGGTGCATCTGTGCGACCCCACCCCCGAGGAGATCGGCCGGGTGTCCAGCGCGCTCTCGATCGACCGGGATTTTCTGATGGCGGCCCTCGACGAGGAGGAGCGCAGCCGTTTGGACGTCGAGGACGGCAACACGCTGGTTCTGGTGGACACCCCCACCGTTGAGACCCAGGGACCGAACTTTGTCTACAACACGCTGCCGTTCGGCATCATCCTGACCGAGGACAATATCGTGACCGTCTGCCTCAAGGAGGTCGCGCTGCCCCGCGCCTTCACCGAGGGGCTGGTCAAGGGGCTGAATACCCGTAAGAAGAACCGGATGACCCTGCAGCTGCTCTACCGCAACGCCACCCTGTTCCTGTTCTATCTGCGGCAGGTGGACAAGAACAGCACCCGGGTGGAGAACGAGCTGCACATCAGCATGAAGAACAAGGAGCTGATCCAGATGCTCGGGCTGGAAAAGAGCCTTGTCTACTTTTCCACCGCCCTCAAGAGCAACGAGATCGTGCTCGAGAAGATGCTGCGGCTGGACTTTGTCAAGGACTATCCGGAGGATACCGAGCTGCTGGAGGACGTCATCATCGAGAACAAGCAGGCCATCGAGATGAGCAACATCTACCGCGACATCTTGAGCGGCACGATGGACGCCTTTGCCTCGGTCATCTCGAACAACCTGAACATCGTCATGAAACTGCTCGCCGCGCTGACCATCGTGCTGACGGTGCCGACCATCATCTTCGGCCTGTGGGGCACCAATGTCCCGCTGCCGTTTGAGAACAATCCGCTCGGTTTCTGGATTGTACTGGGCATCGGGGTGGCCAGCACCGCCGCCGCGCTGCTGCTGATGATCCGCAAGCACTGGCTGTGAGAGAACAACAAGGGCGTGTCCGTCTGGACACGCCCTCATTTTTGTGTTACAGCGGAAAGAGAGGAAGTTCCTCGAGAAAGATGATGTCATCCCGCTTTGCGGCATCCCCCTCGGCGAGGATCGCAGCCCGGGCGACGATCTTGCCGCCCGCCTTTTCGACCAGCCGCCCGACCGCCTCAAGGCTCGCGCCGGTCGAGATCACGTCGTCGAGAAGTGCGACCCGCCGCCCGCGGATGGCCAGCGCATCCTTGCCGTCCAGACAGAGCGACTGGGTCTTCTGGGTGGTGATCGAGTTGACCTCATCGGTCAGCGGCGTCTGCATATAGGGCTTGATGCTCTTGCGGGCAACGATGTAGTAGGGCAGCCCCAGCAGCCGGCTGACCTCGTTGGCGAGGGGAATTCCCTTTGCCTCGGCGGTCACGATGTAGTCGATCTCGGGCAGCCGCTCGGCCAGCAGCGGGGCGGCTGCGGTGACCAGCTCGCAGTCTCCCAGAATGACAAAGCTGGCGATGGCGAGATCCGGCGCGATCTGAACGATCGGCAGCTGCCGGGTGACCCCGGCGACGGTGAGCTCATAGACGGCATTTTCCATAGAACGGCACGGCTCCTTCACTGAGATTTTTCCTCTTTATTCTACCACATTCGATATCCGGTGCAAGAGAAAACGGGGAAAACCAAAAAAATCCCGCCGCAGCGGCCCGAATGGTCTGTAACAGGCTTGAACGGCCCATCCTTTCATATTATAATAAAAAAGTTATGACGCCGCGGGACAATGCGGCAATCTGAAAAAAAGAGGTCATACGGATATGAGCACAAAGGCACAGGCGTTTTTCGATTCCCTCGCCGGCAAGCGGGTGGCGTTCATCGGGGCGGGGGTCTCGCACCGGGATCTGCTGCCGATCTTTGTCCGCTGCGGCGCGCAGGTCACCCTCTGCGACAAGAAACCGTCGGTCGAGGCATTCGGTCCGCTCGGGGAGGAACTGCGGGCGCTGGGCGTCCGGTTCTCGCTGGGCGAGCAGTATCTCGAGGGGCTCAAGGGGCAGGACATGATCCTGCGCACCCCCGGCTTTGAGTTCTTCACCCCCGCGCTGCAGCAGGCCGGTGCCGCCGGCGCCGAGCTGACCAGCGAGATGGAGCTCTTCTTTGAGCTGTGCCCCTGCAAGATCTATGCGGTGACCGGCTCGGACGGCAAGACCACCAGCACCACCCTGATCGCCGAGATGCTCAAGGCGGAGGGCAAGACGGTCCACCTCGGCGGCAACCTCGGCCGGGCGCTGCTGCCGATCGTCGATGAGATCCGCCCCGAGGACGTCGCGGTGGTCGAGCTGTCGAGCTTTCAGCTGATCTCGATGCACAGCTCGCCGGATGTTGCGCTGGTCACCAATGTGACCCCGAACCATCTGGATCACCACAAGGACATGCAGGAGTATATCGACGCAAAGCGAAATATCCTGCTCCACCAGCGCCCCCACAGCAAGGCGGTGCTGGGATTCGCCAACGAGGTCACCCGCAGCATGGCGAAGGATGTCATCGGGACCACCTACTGGTTTACCCGGCATGACCGGGTGGCAAAGGGGGCGTTCCTCGACGGGGATGACTGGCTCTGCTTTGCCGAGGACGGGGTGGTCACCCGGATCATCCACCGAGATCAGGTGAAACTGCGGGGGCTGCACAATGTCGAGAACCTGCTGGGCGCCTTTGCCGCGGTGGCGGGCGAGGTCCGGTTTGAGACGATGGCAAAGGTCGCCTCGACCTTTGCGGGGGTCGAGCACCGGATTGAGCCGGTGCGGACGCTGAACGGGGTGCAGTGGTTCAACGACTCGATTGCGAGCAGCCCCACCCGGACGATTGCCGGGCTGCGCAGCTTTGACCAGAAGATCATCATCATCGCCGGCGGATACGACAAGAAGATTCCCTATGAGCCGCTGGCCCCCGAGATCCTGGCCCATGTCAAGCTGTTGATCCTGATGGGACAGACCGGGCCGATCATCGAGAAGGCGGTGCGCGGCTGCCCGGGCTTTGCCGAGAGCGGCCTTGTCATCGAGCACGCGCAGAATATGCGCGAGGCGGTGGAGATCGCCCATCGGCTGGCGCAGCCGGGGGACATCGTCTCGCTGTCGCCCGCGTCGGCGAGCTTTGACCAGTACCCGAACTTTGAGGAGCGGGGCAAGGACTTCAAGCGGCTCGTGATGGCGCTGGGCGAATGATCGCCCGGCTCAAAGCGGAGGACCGGCCCGCACTTTTTGCGCTGCTCGGGCAGGACCCGCTGCTTGGCGGACGGATTGCCACCGCCTTCGACTGCTGGGGCGGGCGGGATTCCGTCTGCGGCTTTTATCGGATCGACGACACCGCCGCTCTGCTGGTGCAGGGCGGCGGCGCGCTGCTCTGCGGTGCGCTGAATCCGGAACAGGCGAAAGAGCTTTCCGTCTTTCTGCGGTTTGCGGGGGTCGGTGTGTTGACCGCCCGGACCCCCAGCCTGCCCGGACGGCAGACCCGGCTCGCCGCGCTCTGCCGCCCGGCGGGGAGCGCAGCACAGCCAAAACCGCTGCCGCCGGGTGCGGTGATTCAGACCGAACCCGCGCTTTGGCCGGTGCGGCAGGCGGGCTTTTTTGCGGCGGACAATCCCGATGGCTGGTATGCCGATGCCTGTGCCCGCCGCACCCGGGGCCTCGCCGCAATCTGGACGGTGGAACTCGGGGGCGCACCGGCGGCGACCGCCGGGCTTTACAGCCTGCGGGATGCGCCGTTTGGCGGGTATCTGACGGCGGTGGAGACGCTGCCGCGGTATCGCGGCAGGGGCTATGCGTCGGCGCTGGTCTGCGCCCTTGCCGCCCGGTTTGGGGAAACGCTGCCGCTGCGGCTGATCTGCGCGCCGGCACTCCTGCCCTTTTACCGGCGGGCGGGTTTTTTGCCGGAGGATCCCGTGTGGGAGATCCGGCTGGATGAAACACAGAAAAAGGATTGAGGAGAACAGGATGATTTCGGACTTTTTTGAGATTTCGGACGAGCTGCTGGAACTGGACCGCCAGGCGATCGAACAGTGCGCCGGGCCGTTTGCGCGGATCGAGGAGATCAAGGAATACAACCAGCTCAAGATGCTGCACGCCTTTACCAGCTGTGGGGTGGCGTCCCACCATCTGGTCGGCACCACCGGCTACGGCTACGATGATGCGGGGCGGGACACACTGGACAAGGTGTTTGCCACCGTGGTCGGAGCGGAGGATGCGCTGTTCCGCCCCCACTTTCTGTCCGGCACCCACGCGCTGACCGTCGCGCTGTTCGGAGTGCTGCGGGCGGGGGATACGCTGTTTGCCGCGACCGGCCGGCCCTATGACACCCTCGGCGGGGTGATCGGACTCGACGGCGGCGGGTACGGCGGGCTGCTCGAGTATGGGGTCAAGTACACCGAGACCGATCTGCTGGCGGACGGCAGCCCGGACCTCGAGGCGATCGCCGCCGGATGCAGGGGGGCAAAGGTCTGCTACATCCAGCGCAGCCGGGGCTATGCCGACCGCCCCGCCCTCTCGCTGGAGACGATCGGAAAGATTGCCGATGCGGCAAAGCGGGCAAATCCGGATATCATCGTGATGGTGGATAACTGCTACGGTACCTTCACCCAGAAGGCGGAGCCGATCGCGGTCGGCGCGGACCTCATCATCGGCAGCTGCATCAAGAATGCCGGCGGTGGTATCGCCCCGACCGGCGGCTATATCGCCGGCCGCGCGGATCTCGTCGAGCTCTGCGGCCATCGGCTGACCGCGCCGGGCACCGGGCGGGAACTCGGCTGCACGATGGATGTGCTGCGGCAGATGTACCTCGGGCTCTACTATGCGCCGGGGGTCACCGCCGAGGCGCTCAAGACCAGCGTCTATGCCAGCTGTCTGTTTCGCTTGATGGGCTATAAGACGACACCCGACTTTGATGCCGACCGCAACGACATCATCACCAGCATCGAGACCGGCAGCCCCGAAGGGCTCTGCGCGGTCTGTCAGGGGGTACAGGCGGGCAGCCCGGTGGACAGCTTTGTCACCCCGGAACCCTACGCGATGCCGGGCTATGAGGACGAGGTCATCATGGCGGCAGGGGCCTTCACGATGGGCAGCAGCATCGAGCTGTCCTGTGACGGGCCGATGCGGGCGCCCTACACCGCCTACCTGCAGGGCGGACTGAACTTTGCGGCGAGCCGGGCGGGCCTGCTGCTCGCCGCGATGCGGCTGCGGGGATAAGACAACAAGGGCGCTGCGGCCGGTTGGGCCGCGGCGCCTTTTGCTTGAAAGACGGAGCAATGGGGGAAATGCTCCAAAAACGGAGCAAGAATGTGAAATCCTGAGAAAATGCGAAAAAAAAGAAATCATCGCGGTCCGGAACAGGACAGCCAGCCGAGAGAAAATCCGGCGGGACTTGACGGTACCGGGCCGCTTTTGATAACATTCTGTATATAATAGTTATGATCAGATTAAAATTCCGAAACGCCGATTCGGCGCGGGAAAACGAGAAAGAGGTTGATTGTTTCAGATGGATGTTTGGCCAAGTATTCTGCTGATCTTTGTTCTCATCGGGATCAACGCGTTTTTCGCCATGAGCGAGATCGCGATCATCTCGATCAACACCCAGAAGATGAAACGGTTGTCGGAGGAGGGCAACCGCGCCGCGGCGCGGCTGTTGCAGATCACCGATTCTCCCTCCGACTTTCTGGCCACCATCCAGATCGGGGTCACCCTCTCCGGATTTTTGAACTCGGCGGTCGCTGCGGACAACTTCGCCGGCCCGGTCGCCGGGCTGCTCGGCTTTCTGCCGCTGCCCACCGCGGTGCTGCGCAGTGTGGTGCTGGTGGTGATCACCATCAT
>DXIA01000064.1 GCA_019113125.1 Candidatus Pygmaiobacter gallistercoris
TCCCTTGTCCTTGAGGATGACATCGTGATAGCCGCCCTCCACAATGCTGGTGGAGGAGACAAGGGTGATCTTGGCCTTCTGCTGCAGCTCCGGAATGGTGAGCGCACCGCAGTTGCACATTGTGCTGCGCACCTTTGCAAGGGTCTGGTTGACGTTGTCCTTCAGGCTGCCGGCATAGGGCACATAGCTGTCCACACCCTCCTCAAAGGAGAGCTTTGCGTTGCCGCCGAGGTCATACCGCTGCCAGTTGCGGGCGCGGTTGGAGCCCTCGCCCCAGTACTCCTTGACATAGCTGCCGTTGATGTTCAGCTTGCTGGTCGGGCTCTCGTCGAACCGGGCGAAGTAACGGCCCAGCATGATGAAGTCGGCGCCCATCGCAAGGGCCAGCGTGACATGGTAATCATGGACGATGCCGCCGTCGCTGCAGACCGGAATATAGATGCCGGTGCGCTCGTAGTACTCGTCCCGCGCCTTGCAGACCTCAATCAGTGCGGTTGCCTGGCCGCGGCCGATGCCCTTCTGCTCCCGGGTGATGCAGATCGAACCGCCGCCGATGCCGACCTTGATAAAATCGGCGCCGCATTCGGCGAGGAAAAGGAAACCCTCCCGATCGATGACATTGCCGGCACCGACCTTGACCTTGTCGCCGTACTTTGCACGGATCCAGTCGAGGGTCCGTTTCTGCCACTCGGAGAAACCCTCGGAGGAGTCGATGCAGAGAACGTCTGCACCGGCCTCCACCAGCGCCGGAACCCGCTCCTCATAGTCGCGGGTGTTGATGCCTGCGCCGACCAGATACCGCTTATGGGCGTCCAGCAGTTCCAGACGGTTGGCCTTGTGGTCGGAGTAGTCCTTGCGGAAGACAAAGTATTTCAGGGTGCCGTTGTTGGCGACGATGGGCAGGCTGTTGAGCTTGTTGTCCCAGATGATGTCGTTGGCCTCCTTGAGGGTGGTATCCTCGCCGGCGGTCACCAGTTTCTCGATCGGGGTCATGAAGTTGCAAACCTTCTCGTCCGGAGACATCCGGCTGACACGATAGTCACGGCTGGCGACAATGCCGACCAGACGGCCTTCCGCAGTGCCGTCCTCGGTGACGGCAACGGTGGAGTGGCCGGTCTTCTCCTTGAGGGCGAGGATGTCCGCGAGGGTCGCATCGGGGCGGATATTCGAATCGCTGACCACGAAACCGGCCTTATAGCTCTTGACGTTGGAGACCATCTTTGCTTCGCTCTCGATCGACTGGCTGCCGTAGATGAAGGAGATGCCGCCCTCCTTCGCCAGCGCGATGGCCAGCGTATCGTTGGAGACCGACTGCATAATGGCGGAGACAAGGGGGATATTCATGGTGAGGGGGCACTCCTCCTCACCCTTGCGGTACCGCACTACCGGGGTTTTGAGACTGACCGAAGACGGGACACATTCGCAGGAGGAATACCCCGGGACCAGGAGATATTCGCCAAAAGTATGGGACGGTTCTTCGTAAATAAATGCCATGTTTTACTCTCCTTTTTTATGATGCAATTCCTCGTTGATTCGCCGGATTATTCTTAATAATATTCTTTTTTGCGCATTTTTGTCAAGGGCAAAGCCCTCCTTCGAGAAAAACCCGCAAAACACACAAAACCTTCTTGCGGCGGTGGGGATGGACTGGTATAATAATCAGTAAGGATCCCCGGCTTTTGTTTCGGGCAAAGAAAGGAGCCGCTTTTATGAAGAGCAAAATTTTCAGCATTGTCGGACTTGTTATGGGCTGCATCTCGGTCTCGATTTCGGTGACCGCCCTCGTCTTCAGCGCCATTGGCATGGCAAAGACCAAGGGAATTAAAAAGCCGCTCAGCTTTTGAGCCGTGATGTGATTTACAGGGATAGATGAAGGGGACAGGGCGATATGCCCTGTCCCCTTTTCTCTGTCAGGAGGCGAGTTTTTCCTTTTCTTGTTTTTGCACAGCGGGCGACGGATCGGCGCGCTGTCCGATGGTTTTGGAGAGAAAGAGCGCAGCCTTGGCAGATGCGGGACCGATCATCTCATACAGCACGCCGGAGGAGAGAATGATCACATTCAGAAGATCCCCCGAAGAGCCGGACAGCATCCGCTGGCCCAGTGCGGCGAGACCGATCGAGACCCCCGCCTGGGGAATCAGCGCAAGACCCAGCCAGCGGCGGATCGGCGCGGGTTCTCCGGTCACGGCGCAGCCGAGCCAGGCGCCGAGATACTTGCCCGCAATCCGCACGAGAAAATAGATGATCCCCGCGACCCCCGCGGTTTTCAGGGCGGGAAGGGAGAGACGCGCGCCGGAGAGAACAAAGAACAGGGTCAGAATCGGCGGGGTAAAGCGCGCGGTGGATTTGAAGGTCTTCTTTTCTCCCCCGCAGTTGACATAAGCCGCGCTCATCACCATGCAGGAGAGCAGCGGAGAGATCTGCCAGATATCGCAGATCCCGGTGAGAAACAGCAGAAATACCAAAACACAGCCGAGCCGTCGCTGGCCGCTGCCTTGAGGGCGGTCGGCGATCAGATGGAGCAGTACGCCGCACAGGGCACCCAGCAGTACGCCGACGAGATTATAGAGCACCGGGAGAAGAACCGTTTCGGTACTCAGCCCACCGGTGCCTTCCACAGCGACAAGGCAGGCAGCGGAGATGCTGAAGGCGATCAGCGCAACAGCATCGTCCAGCGCAACAATCTGGAGCAGTGTGTCCACAAATCGGCCCTTTGCCTTGTATTGGCGGATGGTCATCAGGGTGGAGGCCGGTGCGGTCGCGCATCCGATTGCACCGAGCAGGAGAGAAAAGGAAACAGAGTAGTCAAAGAGTGCCCAAAACACAAAGAAGATCAGCGCTCCGGCGACAAGTGATTCAAACAGGGTGATGATCAAAATGGAGCCGCCGCGCTGGCGCAATTTGGAAAGCCGAAAGTATCGCCCCGCACCGAAAGCGATGAAGGCGAGCGCGAGATCGGTGACAAAGCCCATCTGATCGATCATTTCTTCCGAAACGAGATGTAGCACCCACGGACCAATCAGGATACCGGCAAGAAGATATCCGGTGACATTCGGCAGCCTCAGGCGGCGTACGGCCAGCGCTGCCAGCTCTCCGGAGGAGAGAAAAAGAAAGAGAACAAAAAAGACGCTTGCAGTCTGAAAGAATGGCATGGGAATCCCCCCCTTTTTGTTTTGCCGGCGAATCCCCATCGCTTTAGGCCGGTTGGCGGTGGCCGAACGGAATGTGAAAACTGCCGGTTTGAATGACTTGATTATAGGGGGGAGAAATGCTAATATCAAATAATGATTTATTTAATTATTATAATAATATTTTATTTTGTGAAATAATTTAGGAAGGATCTGAAAAATGTGATTGATCCAAAGGTGTATACGCTGATCTGCGTGGTGGATGAGGGCGGATATACCAGAGCGGCAAACGCGCTGCATCTGACCCAGCCGGCGGTCAGCCACCATATCCGGCAGCTTGAGGCGGACTATGGACTGCGGATTTTCCGGTCGGACAAAAAGGAACTGACACCGACCCAGGAGGGAGAGGTCCTGATCAAGTATGCGCGGCGGGCGCTGGCGCTGGAGCGCGCGACCAGACAGGCGATTGAGGACAGCCGGCGCAGCCTGCGGCATCTCACGGTAGGGCTGACACCAACAGCGGGGGAAAATCTGATGCCACAGGTGCTGGCACTGTACTGCAATGAACATCCTCAGATGCACATAAACATTGTTACGGATACCATAAATAATCTTTATCACAGAATGGAGCTGTATGAGCTGGATATGGCGGTCATAGAGGGCGCACTGCCGGGGGAGAAGTTCAACTCGATTCTGTTTGACACCGATTATCTCTGTGTCATCACCTCTCCCCAGCATCCCTTTGCGCACCGACAGAGCGTGCGGCTGGAAGAACTCAAACGGGAGCGGCTGATTCTGCGGCCGACCAAAGCGGGAACGAGAACGCTGTTTGACAGCTATCTGCAGAGTCAGGGCGAATCGGTTCATACCTTTCATGTGATGATGGAGCTGGACAATGTTGCGATGATCAAGGATCTGGTGCGGCAAAACCTCGGTGTTTCCATCATTGCAAAAAGCGCCTGTCGCGCAGAGCAGCAGAGCGGAAAGCTGGCTGCGGTGCCGATCGAAAATGCCAGTATGTCACGGGATATCCGGCTGATCTACCACAGCGATTTCGGTCATCCGGAACTGCTGGAGGAACTGCGCGCACTCTATGACCGGATTCGGTAGCAGAATTGCAGATAAAAATACGCCCCGGCAAATAAGCCGGGGTGTATTTTGTTCGGTTCGATCAAAGGAGAGGCTCAGTTCCTCCACTGGCGGCGCCATTCCTCCCGCTGTTTGCGGTAACGGAAATTGTCCCGCATCCGGCGGAACACGTCGGGACCGAAGAAGATCAGATAATTGATCAATGCTGCGACGATGACCGCCCGGTCCTGCCAGGTTCCCAGAACAAACTGCAGCAAAAACAGCGCACCGCTGAAGGCTGCGAGCCATTTGATCCGGATCGGCAGGATAAAGAAGAGCAGCAGCTGCATATTGGGAAACAGGGTGGCAAATGCAAAGAAGAGAGAGTAGTTGAGATAGGTGTTGGTGGCGCCACCCGACAAAAAACCGGCGATGATGGTGCCGATCATCCCGATGAGATAGTAGAGGGTAAAACGGAAACTGCCCCATTCGTTTTCCAGGCTGGTGCCGTAGAGATAATACAGGTAGAGGGAGAAGAAGATAAAAAGCGGGCTGCTCTCCGGAGGAAGAAAGATAAAGGTGAAGATCCGCCAGATCTGACCCTGCAGAATCAGCGAGGGGCTGAAATAGAGATAATAGCTCAGCATTGCCTGCGGAAACAGAAGGTCACAGCAGAAGACCAGCGCCATGCCGATGACAACCATCCGCATCAGATTGGGAATCGCAAATCGTCCGCATTTTCGCTCAAATTTATCTAGCCAGTTCATCCAGATACCTCTTTTTGGTTGAGAATACCAACAGTATTGTCGGTTATTTTCTATTTTAACAGAAGAAAAAGGGAAAGCAAGCGCGGAGGGGTGAATAATTTGTAAATCCTGGCGATAACGCCGGCCATGCCGCTAAATAAAAAAGAAAGGGCCGGCATCCTGCCGGTCCTTCCCATTTTCCCAACGCCCTCAAAAATCAAAACTGATGCTGCGACAATCAGCTGCGCACCGCGTTTGCGACATAGTTCAGCTCTGCTTCATTCTCGCTGACCAGCCGGACCGGCTTGCTATAATCAAGGCGCATCAGGCCAAGGATACTCTTTGCGTCTGCGATCGCACCGGCCTCGTCGTGTACGCCGATATCGTCGTAGCAATGGCTTGCCTTTTTCACGATCTCCTTTACCTGAGACAGGTTCTTGACATTGATTAACTTAACCATAATGCATCTTCCTTTCTTC
>DXIA01000065.1 GCA_019113125.1 Candidatus Pygmaiobacter gallistercoris
CACTTTCTCCATCCAAAATTCTGGGGCAGAACTGCAGGGCACCGTAAAAAGGTCGGTTTTGATGCGGGTGCAAGGAAAAGCACCGAAGGCACCCTTTGTGGTTGTCGAGGTGGTTTGACGCCGCAGCCGCGCAAAAGCGACCTTTTTACGGCGTTGTTTTCTTATCCTGACACACCTTTCGGGCCCCGCCTTTTTTTGCGCCCGGTCCACCCCGCTCAGCCCGCGGGCGGCGACGGATCCCGGCAGCCTTTGCCCTTTTTTGCGCCCCGCCCCCAAAAAACTATACCGATTTTGTATCATTTTTTCGCAAAGGGGCTGTACGCGGCCTTTTTCTGTGTTATAATAGCAGAGGACCGGGGGCCTTGTGTTCCCCCGGCACACAGGAATCCAGGAGGTACCAGTATGCTGGAACTTAAAAATATCTCCTTCTCGGTGGAGGACGCGCAGCGCACCGGGCGGGACATCCTCGACGGGATCGATCTCACCGTCGGGGACAACCAGTTCGTGGTCATCACCGGCCCGAACGGCGGGGGCAAATCCACCCTCGCGAAGATCATCATGGGGATCGAGAAACCCTCCTCCGGCCGGATCTATCTCGACGGGGAGGACATCACCGACCTCTCGGTCACCGAGCGGGCGCACCGGGGCATCGCCTACGCCTTTCAGCAGCCGGTCCGGTTCAAGGGGCTGACGGTCAGCGACCTGGTGGGGCTCGCGGCGGGCAAGGAGCTCGGCCGCGGGGAGCTGTGCGACTATCTGACCGAGGTGGGGCTCTGCGCGCGGGACTACATCGACCGGGACGTCAACGCCAGCCTGTCGGGCGGCGAGATCAAGCGGATCGAGATCGCGATGGCCCTCGCCCGGGGGGCCAAGCTGACCCTGTTCGACGAGCCGGAGGCGGGCATCGACCTGTGGAGCTTTAACCACCTGATCGCGGTCTTCCAGAAACTGCGGCAGAAGACCCGGGGCACCTCGCTGATCATCTCCCATCAGGAGCGGATCCTCGACATCGCGGACGAGATCGTCATCCTCGCGGCGGGGCACATCGTGGCGCGGGGCACCAAGGACGAGGTGCTGCCCAAGCTGCTCGAGACCGGCTCGAGCGTCAACTTCTGTGAGGGAATGGAGGTGCGCAGATGAACAGCACAACCGAAGAACTGCTGCGGATCGTCGCCGACTGGAAGGGGATCCCCGACAACACGGCCTACAACATCCGGGAGGACACCGGCTGCGCCGGCCGCCACTCGACCGAGCATGTCAAGATCGAGCCGAAGACCGATAAGCCCGGCATCGACATCCGGGTGCTGCCCGGCACCCGGGGCGAGATGGTCTATATCCCCGCCTGCGTCACCCACAGCGGGGTGGACGATCTTGTCTACAACGACTTCTTCATCGGCGAGGGGGCGGACGTGACCATCGTCGCCGGCTGCGGCGTCCACTCGGAGGGGGAGGAGGAGGCCCGGCACAACGGCATCCACCGGTTCTTCCTCGAGAAGGGGGCCCGGGTGCTCTACCTCGAAAAGCACATCGGCACCGGCAACGGGTCGGGCGGGCGGATCATCAACCCGGTCACCGACGCGACCCTCGCCGAGGACGCCTATATGGAGATGGACACCTCCCAGATCGGCGGGGTGGACTCGACCATCCGCAAGACCACCGCCCTGCTCGGCAAGGGGGCGAAGATGGTGGTCAAGGAGAAACTGCTCACCGAGGGGGTCCAGAGCGCCGAGAGCGACTTTGTCATCACCCTCGAGGGGGAGGGCAGCGGCGCCCACCTGATCTCCCGGTCGGTCGCAAAGCAGCACTCAAAGCAGCTGTTCCGCTCCCGTCTGATCGGGGAGGCGGCCTGCAGCGGCCACTCCGAATGCGACGCGATCATCATGGACGAGGGGGAGGTCAGCGCGATCCCTGAGCTGACCGCCCACAACGTCGACGCGGCGCTGATCCACGAGGCGGCGATCGGCAAGATCGCCGGCGAGCAGCTGACCAAGCTGATGACCCTCGGCCTGACCGAGAAGGAGGCCGAGCAGAAGATCATCGAGGGATTCCTCAAATAACGGCTTTTCCCAGGAGAGCCGGCGCGGCATGATTTGTCGTAGACTTTTGGCGCAGAAAGCATCAGAGCGGCCCCCCAAGCCACCAAAGGCTTGAGGGGCCGCTCTTTGCACCTTCTTCATCCAAAATTCTGGGGCAGAACATACAACACCAGTTCCGGATGCTGCGTGCTCCGGAAAGAGGTCAATTTTGATACGGCACCCCTTGTGGATGTCGCGGGCAGCGGAACCGCCCCGAGGGTTTAACGCCGCAGCCGCGCAAAAGCGGCCTTTTTACGGCGCTGTTTTCTTATCCTGCCATACCTCATCGCGTCCCTTTTTTGTATCTCTATTCCTCCGGCAGCCCCTCCCGCAGCCCGTAGACCGCGTAGAGGGTGAGCAGTTGTTTTGCCTGCATCTTCTCGCTCATCAGCTGGTAGTAGGTGGCGGTTTTGGTCTTTCCCGCCGCCCGCAGCGCCGCCATCTTCGCAAGGGTCTTGCGGTAGTTCTCCTCCACTGCGGCCTGCATCTGCTCAAACCGGGCGAGCCGTTCCCGCTCCTCCATCCTCATCCCTCCCGCAGCCGCTCGGCCACCGCCGCCCGGATGAGGGCGCAGCGGTCGGGGTCGAGTTCTTCCGCCACCGCCGCCGGGTCCTCGAGCACCCGAGGATGGTCGTAGAACGCGATGTCCGCCCCGCGGGAGAAGTCCCCGCCGGTCGCGGGCAGCGCCGTCACGTCGCAGCCGGTCAAGACGCCGCAGAGGGTCACCGCCTCGAGGTAGCTGCCGTAGGGGGAGGCGTGCTCCCCGTCCTTCCAGAACAGCTCAAGTTCCGGGTGGTCCTCCCGCAGCCGCTGCCAGATCTCCCCGACCGGGGCGAGCAGCGCCCCCTCCTGTGCGGCGAGGGCCCGGGCGGCCCCGGTCATCTCGGCCTGGTGCTCGGGGGCCCGCCGCTCGGCCCAGGTGGTCAGCACCACCGGCGTCGCACCGCCGGCCCGGCAGAGGGCGGCGATCCGCCCGCCGTCGGCCAGCAGCACCGCCCTGCCGGGGAACGGGTGGGCCTGCTGCTGGAGCACGCAGTAGTCATACCTGCCATACAGCAGGTTGTACCGGAGGGAAAAATACTCGTCGAGGTGCCAGCCGAGCGGCCGGCCGGAGTAGGCCAGCAGGGTGGGGACCACCTCTCCCGCCCCCGCCGCGGCACAGAGCCGGGCAAAGGTGGCGGGCATGTCGTTGAAGTAGCTGTGGCTGTTGCCGACAAATAAAATCCGCATCGGGTTCTCCTTTCATCCCCGCCGGCGCAGCCGGCCGAGCAGCCGCCGCGCCGTCTCGAGCAGCGGCATCAGGTTGAAGAGGGCGACGCCGGCGCAGAGCAGCCCGCACCAGAGCGGCCAGAGCGGCACCTCGGCGAGCATCAGGCCGATCTCGCCGGCGATCAGCGCCATCGTGACCGTCATCCGCGCCGGGGCGAGGTCCATCCGGATGTACCGGCGGGTGCCGACCGCCCGGATGACAAAGACGAGCAAATAGCTCGCGAAGGTCGCAAAGGCGGCGCCGTTGGGCCCAAAGCCGGGGATCAGCAGCCAGTTCATGAGGAGGTTTGACCCCGCGCCGATCAGCATGGTGACAAAGCTCTGGCCCGAGCGCATCTCGACCATATAGATGCTGCCGAGGAAGGTGACAAAGCAGCTGAAGACGGTCGCCACCACCAGCAGCGGGATGTACCGCCAGGCCTCGTTGAAGGCGGAGTCCCCCGAGAGGGTCAGCACCATCATGATCGGCTTTGCGAAGAGGATCAGCCCGGCCGCGACCAGGAACATCAGGCTCTGGTAGCTCTGGAAGACCCGGCTGAAGAATTTTGCTCTCCCCGGCTTGTCCCGGCCGCCGTCGGTCACCGCCGACAGCTGCCAGGCCTCGGTGAAGAGGGTGGAGAAGAGCATGATGACGTTCGGGACCTTGTAGGCCGCGACATACAGCCCGTTGGCCTCGCTGCCGATCATCGCGGTGATGAACATGTGGTCGGAGGTGTTGGTGATCCACCAGAACATGCTGGTCGGGATCAGCGGGGCGGCGTACCGCAGCATCTGGCGCAGCAGCCCGCCGTCGAAGTGGGAGAGCCGGATGTACCGGTGCAGCCGGGCGACGGTGAAGAGGAAGATCGCCGAGCAGCAGTCGGCCGCCGCCGTCGCGAGGACATAGCCGTTGATCCCCCAGTCGAAGACGGCGATGAAGAGGATGATGAAGAAGAGGTAGAGGCAGGTGTTGAGCACCCCGTCCACCGCGTAGAGCCGGATATACTGTTTTGCCCGCACGAACTGGCTGCAGAGGTTGCGCAGCACGCTCATGATGACATAGGCGTAGAGCAGCGGGACATACCCCGACATGCCGGGGATCCGGCCGACCAGCGGCCAGCAGAGAAAGAAGATCGCGATGCCGCAGCACTCGGCCAGCAGACCGCCGGTGAAGACCGCCGCCTTGTCAAAGGCCCTGTCCAGCCCGTACCGGATGATGGCGTTCGCCACCCCGACCGAGACGACCGGCAGCAGCAGCTGGGCGTATTTGGTGATGAGATCCGCGTCCCCGAACTCGCCGAGGCCGAACATCCGGGTGAAGAAGGGCATCAGCAGAAAGGAGAGGATCTTGCTCGAGAAGGAGCTGATCGCGAACAGCAGGGTGTTCGAGACCAGCCGTTTGTACTTATCCAAGGGATCACCTGCGTTTTCCTGCCCCGCGGGGCGAACTTTTTTGGCTATTTTACCACAGAATCCGGATTTTTCCAATCACCTGTCCGCAGCAGCGCGCGGCGGGCGCGGTTGTCCGGCATCATCCGGTCGAGCGCCGCGTGGAAGGCCGCCCCGTGGTCGGGGTAGCGCAGGTGGAGGAACTCGTGAAGGACCACATACTCCACCGCCGCGGCGGGGGCGGCGGCGAGCCGCCGGTTGAGGGTGATCTCCCGCCTTGCCGGCCGGCAGCAGCCCCACATCGAGCGCAGCGTCTTGAGCCGGATCTTCGGCATCCCGCCGAAGAGGGGGGCATACTTTTCGAGATAGGGGGCGAAGACCGCCCGGCAGACCTCGTCGGGGGGCGGCTCGGGCAGCGGGGGCGGCGCCTTCGCCCGGGCCCGCTCGATCCAGCCCGCCCGTCCGGCGACAAAGGCGTCGATCTCGGCGAGGGGCACCCTGCGGGGGGCGCTGACCGCGACGCTGCCGTCCGCCCGCAGCCGCAGGTTGAGGTTCTTCACCTTTTTATAGGTCAGTTCATACGCGATCCCACCGGCCCGGCGCAGCATCCGTCCACCCCCGTTTCTCCCCCATTATACCCGCCCGGCCCGGGTTTCGCAAACCCCTTCACTGTAATTTCACACCCCGGTTATACAAGAGGTAATTTCTTTGTCGGTTTCGCCAGTATTCCTCTTTTCGGGGGGGCAATTTTCTCCCCGTCGTCGTCTTG
>DXIA01000066.1 GCA_019113125.1 Candidatus Pygmaiobacter gallistercoris
TCGTTTTGAGCCGCATCCGGAAGTGTGACCCCGCAGTCATAACACGCCGCGGCAAAGCTCTGTACCTCCCGCACGCTGGGGTTGAACTGGAGCTGATGGTACATGTTGATCAGCGCCTTGTAGATCGCCGCCTGTTCATACCCATCCGGCACGGCGGCAAAACAAGAATCCGCGGCCGCAAACTCCCCGGCGGCCAGCTGCTTTTCCCCCTCCGCATAGAGCAGGGGAATGAGCTGCTGCAGCTTTTGGCTGCTGTCGAGATAGTCGCCGAGCTGCCGGTAGGCGTCATACTTTTCCAGGAGCCGGTCGCTCTGCTCGGCGCTGAGATACCGATTTGCCTTTTCCAACTGCGCCTCCGTGTCCAGGTAATCCCCCAGCTGCTCAAAGAGGGGGATTGCCTCCTCCGGCTGGTAATTCTGGACCAGCGCCATCGCCTCACTGTAGGTGATGATCTTTTTGTCGGTGAAAAGCGAGAGCCAGGGCGCCCGCCGGCAGGCCGCCGTCACCTGCTGATAATTTTGGCTGTCCCAGCCGCTGCGGATCTCCCGGTAGGCGCCGAGGGTGCGGGCCGCAAACCAGCCCGCGCCGCCGATCAGCAGGAGAACCGCCGCCGCAATCCCGATCAGGACTCTGCCCTGCCGGCTGTGCCGGGCTGTCCTGTGTCCTTTTTCCTCGGCCGGTTCAAACAGCGGGATCTGCCCCTCCAGTTCGGCGTTTGCCGATCGCTGCGCCGGTTGCCCGCGCCGGGACAGCGGCGATCTGCCGGCCGCCCGCCGCAGCAGAAGGATCAGCAGCACCACCACCGCTACGGCGGCCACTCCGCCGACCACCCTGAGGATCAACAGGCTGTGGTCGGTTTTGTACCCAATGCCCTGCAGCTCGAGAAACTCCCGCAGCTCGCTGACATACACCGAGGCGTTGGTCCCGTCGACATTCTCCATCGTGACCTTCAGCGTGTTGATCCCGACCACCCGGCCGGCGCGGTCGAGCAGCGGGCCGCCCGAGTTGCCGCTGTTGATCGCGGTGTTGGTCTGGATGATCCGGACCGGGCGCTCCATCGTCCCGACCGACTGCGCGCTCTGCAGCGCGCTGACAATCCCGTTGGTGACGGTCATCTGGTCGATCCCGGTCAGCTGCTGCATGCTCAGCAGATCCGCACTGGCGGGATATCCCAGCGCATAGACCTCTTCTCCCACCGAGATCTTCTCCCCGAGGGGCAGCGGCGTCAGGTCTTGGATCTCGCCGGCAGTGCGCAGCACCGCAATGTCCTGCGCCGGGGAGGTGACCACCACCTCGAGGGCGACCGGGCCCCTGCCGTCGTAGTAGAGCTCGCTGCTGTCCCCGCCCTCGATCACGTGGTAGTTGGTGACGATGACCGCCCCCTCGCTGCCGTTCGAGATCGCAAAGCCGGTGCCGCTGACCAGCTCCTCTCCCGCGGTGGTGAAGATCCGCACGACTCCATTCCGCGCCCGGAGCACCGCCTTCGGCGTTCCCGCCGCCAACACCACACCGGCGCAGGTCAGAAGAATCGCTGCGGCAGCCACCGCCGCGGCAAGCCGCAGCCGCGCGCCTGTCGCCCTCTTTTTCATCCTCCTCCCACCCCTCGCCTGATTCTTTGTTTCCAGTATAACATCTTTTTTTCAGCTTGAATACAGATTCGCCCTCTGCGATTTGATTTTTGTAATATTTCGCCTTCTGCCGCGCAAACTAAACCCGATCGGGCGCGTTGCCCGGCTAATTTCAGGAGGTGAAAGAGATGACCCCAAAGGAACTGCTCTACGTCAAGGACGCGCTGAGCCATGAACAGCACATGCAGCAGAAGTGCCAGCAGACCGCGTCCCAGCTGACCGACAAGTCGCTGCAGAACTATGTCAAGAAGCTGGAGACCCGGTTCGGCGATCACTTTACCACCCTTTACGACACGGTCGACAAGTCCTGACAAGGAGGAAACAGAATGGACGACAGAGCATTGATGGAGGACCTGTTGCTGCTGGTCAAGGGCAACTGCGGTCTGTATCTCGACGGGGCGATCGAGTCCTCGACCAAGACGGTGCACAAGGCGTTTGGCGAGGTGCTGCGGGACACCCTGAGCATCCAGAACGAGATCTACGGCAAGATGGCAAACAAGGGCTGGTATCCCGCCGAGGCGGCGCTGCAGCGCCAGATCGACAAGGTGGCAAACCAGTTTGACCCGAAAAAGGAACAGAAATCCAAGAAATGACAGCAAAGCGGGGCCGGAGAAACTTCTCCGGCCCCGCTTCGGTGGCCGCCCGCCGCCGCCATAGCGATGCGCCGCGGCCCATATCCCAAAGGCGCGCGCCTGGGATATTCTATGCAGAACCCATTGTTCCGGTTCGTCTATTCGGTCCCGGTCTGCTCTGTAAATCCCCAGTCCATCAACCCGTCCGCCGCGGCCTGGTCGGCGGACTGCATCGCGACCATTCCCTCCAGTGTAAACCCGACCAGCGGCCGGCTCTGTTTCAGCTTGAGATTTTCGGCCCCCTGCCAGATCCTTTCGGTGCAGCCCTGCCGGATCCAGTCCTCGTCGGCGTCCCGCAGAATCTCACAGAGAACGGGAATGGCCGAGACATCCTCGCCCTGACAGAGGTCGAACTCCTCAATCTCTCCCGCCCGCCAGGCGGTGTAGTTGTACCGCAGGGTCAGCGGCTCGGTCCGGACTGCGCAGAGCAGAAAGAACCAGCCGCAGAAAAAGAGGACCACCACCCGCATCAGCGGCAGCGGATGAAATTCGTCCAGCAGAAAGAGCAGGGTGGTCACCGCCACCAGCAGCATCGCCCAGCCGGCCCAGATCCGCAGCCGGGTCAGCCCCAGCATGCCGATGTAGAGCAGCAGCTTGCGGGCCGCGGTGACCAGCAGCAGCAGCGTCGCGCCGCAGAGCAGCGCCGAGAGCAGTTTTCGTCCGCGGGCGCTTTTTTGGGTGCAGCACTTCGCAAAGAGCAGCAGCCCGAGGTTGATCGCCGCGACGAAGATCAGCTCGAAAAATCCCCGCCGGGCATAGCCGGCATAGGTGAAACCAGCGGGCAGCAGCCCGGCAAACGCCGAGAAGAAGTAGGGCAGCTGGGCGACGAGAAAGAGCAGATAGACCACCAGCAGCGCCCCGGTCGGAATCGCCGCGACGGCAAAGCCGAAGGGCTGCCGTTTCTGCCGCGCCTTCTCCCGCTGCGCCGGGTCGGGACCGAGGTGCAGACGGTACCGCCCGCCCGCAAAGAGCCCGAAGAAATAGAGCGAAACCGGGATCGAGAGGACGATCCAGACAAAGAGATCGGGGGAGATCTGAATCTGTCCGAAGAGCAGCCGCAGCGCCCGGGTGAATCCCTCGTCCGCCTGGGCGAGCAGCAGCAGCACCGGGGGCAGCAGCAGCAGGGTCAGCAGCCCGCCGAGCAGCACCTCGGGGGTGAGGAGCTTTTTCTTGGGTTTCTCCCCGCTGCCGGGGGTCTGCCGCAGCAGCGCCGCCACCGCGCGGGGCAGCAGATCAAAACCGGAGAAGGGGACCCGCAGCAGCGCGTTGAAGAGGTCGACTGCAAAATTGCCGTCCAGCCTGCCGCCGATCCGTACCCCGAAAACCGCAAGGGTCCAGTAGGCGGCGAGGGCGCAGAGAAAGACAAGAGCCGGCAGGGTCAGCGCGTCCGGAACCCCTTTGAGAAAGAGCAGCGAGAAGAGGAGCAGAAATCCGCCCCAGCCCCAGCTCGCCCGGGCGGGGCCCCGGCCGGTGCGGCGGGCATAGAGGAGCACCACCAAAAGATAACAGAGGGTGAAGAGGGAAATGCCCGCCCCGGCGAAAAAGAGGCTGATCAGCCGAAGAAACAGATAGCCGAGCACCAGGGTCACCAGCGCGAAAATGCCGTCCTTTTTGTCGAGCGAAACGATGGGCCTCGGTGGTGCAGGGGGCAGGGCGGCGGGCTGCTGCGGCCGTCCGGCGCAGGCCGCGGGTTGCCCGGCCGGTGCGGCCGGACGCGGTTGTTGATTCGGTTGCAAGGTTATTCCTCCTCTCGGTATTCCAGCAGATCGGCGGGCTGACACTTCAGCTCCCGGCAGAGCGCCTCGAGGGTGGAGAACCGCACCGCCCGCGCCTTGTTGTTTTTGAGGATCGAGAGATTGGCCGGGGTGATTCCCACCCGCTCGGCCAGCTCGCCGGCTGAGATCTTGCGGCGAGCCATCATGACATCGAGATTGACGACGATCGGCATCCCAGCTCCCCCCTTATATCGTGAAGTCGTTTTCGTCCTTGAGGGCGATTGCCTCGGCGAAAACATTCTTGATGACCCGGACGATCAGCGCCATGAACCCCGCCGCGATCGCCACAAAGAGGAAGGGGAGATAGTACAGGCAGCTCAGAACACAGATCGCCGCCTCGATCAGACAGCACCAGCTGATCCGGCGCAGCGCCCGCTCATTCGCCCGGACAAAGACCTCGCTGCGTCCGATCCGCTGCAGCAGCCGGTGCAGATTCCACAGCAGGGTGCCCGCGACCGGCAGCGAGAGATACTGGGTCGCGAGAAAGCAGAGCAGCGTCTGCTGCCGGCTCATCCCCTGCATCGGAGAGCGGGAAAAATCGAGAAACAGCTTGGTCAGGGTGGGGGCGGCGACGATCCAGAACAGCGCCACCGCCATAAAGATCCCCACCGCAATCCGGGAGAGCAGCAGTGATTTGTCCTTGTTCCACATGAATTGACTCCTCCATTTCTTTTGCTGCAAAGACATCGCATCCGCCGCAGTCGAAACGATCTGCTCTTTGCGGCTGCCCAGGGCTTGTAATATTTTTCCTTATTTCTACAAATTGTTAATTACAATCGGTCATCCGCCCCGCCTGTCTTGCGTGTAGTATATCACGGTTTTTATTGAAAATCAACTGTTTTTTATTGTTTTTCAATATATTTTTATTTTTATTCAGATTTTTTCAAAATGTATATCCGCCTGCCGGGCGGGGCAGAATAACGGTGGGCGAAATCCAACCCGAAAAAAATGAGTCTTTTGGGAGGAACAGAGAATGGACAAACAGCATGCAAACCACAACATCCGCTGCAACATCAACGAGTGTGCCAACCACTGCACCGGCGAGAGCTGCTGCGCGCTGGATTCGATCGAGATCCGCGGCAACGGCAGCGCACACCCGATGAACAAGGAGTGCACCGAGTGCGCATCCTTTGAGGCAAAGAACAACTACTGATCGGGACAGGGGACAAAAAAACGGACTATACAAAATGTATAGTCCGTTTTTTTATTTCGTTTTGTATTTTTCAGGGTTACAGCCCCATCTTCTTCGCGTCCTCGTCCGAGATCTCTGCGGCGGTGTCCTCGCTGCAGTCGGTGACGGGGGTTTTCTCCGGAGCGGCGGTCTCCTCCGGAGCGGGCAGCTCGGCGGTCGTCTCGATCGGCTCCTCGACCGATTTCTGCTTGGGCTCACAGGCGGCCAGCAGCAGTGCGATGATGACCAGTGCGGCCTTGCCGCCGACCAGATAGTAGCCGATGGTCTGGGTGGAGCTGTTCAGACCGGTGGCATAGAGCATCGAGGCGGCGTTGTAGAAGAGGATGCAGCCGGCGGTGTAGAGGACCCCGGCATAGAGCACTGCGCTCTTGACCGCGGGGCGGTCAAAGCAGGGATTCGCGATCAGGATCGCAAAAACCGGCAGGATCGGCAGTGCGGCCATCACCGCGAGGTGGGCGACCGCGAGGCTGGCGGTACCGTACTGGTTCATGACCGTCAGCATCAGATAGCACTCGCCGAGAAACAGCAGGCTGAACAGCCCGGAGGCGATCAGACGATTCATCTTGATCTTCATAATGATTCCCCTTACTCTCATTTTTTTATTCAAACGATGTCGGCCCGCTGATTCTTTCAGCGGGCGACATCATTTTGACAAAAAGCATTTCAGCAGGATTATTCCGCGCTGTCCTGCGCCGCATCGGCATCGGTCTGCTCCTCCGCCGAGAGATCCTCCTCTTCCCGGATGGTGCGGGCGACGGTGACCACACGGTCGCCCTCGCCCAGCCGCATCACCCGCACGCCGCCGGCGTACCGGCTCTGGACCGCGATGTCCTCGGCATGCATCCGGATGATGATGCCCTCGAGCGAGATGAGGATGATGTCGTCCTCGGGATCAACCACCTTGACCCCGGCGACCGCGCCGCCCTTGCCGCTGTAATTCTTGATGCCCTTGCCGCCGCGGTACTGCAGCCGGTACTCGCTGAGCGGGGTGCGCCGGCCGAGGCCATTCTCGGTGACGGTCAGCAGCTCGCCGCCCTCCCGGGCGATCGCCATCCCGACGACATAGTCTCCCTCGTCGAGGGTGATCGCCCGCACGCCGCGGGCGGTGCGTCCGACCACCCGCACATCGTCCTCGCCGAAGTGGATCGCCATCCCATTATGGGTCGCGACGATCAGCCGGTCGCTGCCGTCGGTGATCCGCGTCCAGGCGAGGCTGTCCCCCTCGTCCAGCGTGATCGCGATCAGGCCGCTCTTGCGGATGTTGCGGTAGCTCGCCAGCGGGGTCCGCTTGATGACCCCGTTCTTGGTGACCATGACGAGATATCCCTCATCGCTGCCGGCCGAGACCTTGAGCATCGTCTGGACCTTCTCCTCTGCGGCGAGAGGCAGCAGATTGACGATGTTGACCCCCTTCGAGGTCCGGCTGCTCTCGGGGATCTCATATCCCTTGATCCGGTAAACCCGGCCCTGGTCGGTGACAAAGAGCAGATAGTCGTGGGTCGAGGCGATGAAGAGCTCCTCGACGAAGTCCTCGTCCCGGCGGGTGAGGCCGGTGATGCCCCGGCCGCCCCGTTTCTGGCTGTGGTAGGTGTCGGCCGGCTGCCGCTTGATATAGCCGTAGTGGGTGAGCAGGTAGACACAATCCTCCTCGGGGATCAGGTCCTCGATATCCACCTCGCCCGAGACGGTCGCGATCTCGGTCCGCCGCTCGTCGCCGTACTTCTGCCGCATCACCATCAGCTCGTCCTTGACGATGCCGAGCACCTTGGCGTCGTCGGCGAGGATCTCCTTCCAGTTGTGGATCTTCTCCTGCAGCTCGCCCAGCTCGTTCTCGATCTTGAGGATCTCGAGGCCGGCCAGCTGGCCCAGCTGGAAGTTGACGATGGCGGTCGCCTGGGGATCATCGAAGTCGAACTTCTCCATGATCGCGGCCTTCGCCTCGGATTTGCCGCCCTTGCAGGCGCGGATGGTGGCGATGATCTCGTCGACGATGTCGGTCGCCCGCTTGAGTCCCTCGAGGATATGGGCGCGGTCCTCCGCCTTTTTCAGGTCATACTGGGTCCTGCGGCGGATAACCTCGTCCTGGAAGGCGATATACTTCTCGAGCATCGTCTTGAGGTTCATCACCTTGGGCACCCCGCCGTCGAGGGCGAGCATGATGACCCCGACCGTCGACTGCAGCTGGGTGAAACTGTACAGCTGGTTGAGCACGACCTGGGGGTTCGCGTCCTTCTTGAGCTCAACCACCACCCGCATGCCCTCGCGGTTGGACTCGTCGTTCAGATCGCTGATCCCCTCGATCCGTTTCTCCTTGACCAGATCGGCGATGTTCTCGATCATCTTGGCCTTGTTGACCATATAGGGGATCTCGGTGATGATGATCTGGAACCGTCCGTTCTTCTTCTCCTCGATCTCGGCGCGGCCCCGCAGCGTGATCTTGCCCCGGCCGGTCGCATAGGCGGCCCGGATGCCGCTGCGGCCCATGATGATGCCGCCGGTGGGGAAATCGGGTCCCTTGATGTGCTCCATCAGCTGGAACAGCTCGGCGTCGGGGTTGTCGATCAGGCAGACGATGCCGTCGATGACCTCCCGCAGGTTGTGGGGCGGGATGTTGGTTGCCATGCCGACCGCGATGCCGGTCGAGCCGTTGACCAGCAGGTTCGGGATCCGGCTGGGCAGCACGGCGGGCTCGAGCTTGGACTCGTCGAAGTTCGGCACGAAGTCGACGGTGTTCTTCTCGATGTCGGTCATCAGATCGACCGCGATCTTGCTCATCCGGGCCTCGGTGTAACGGTAGGCCGCAGGGGGATCCCCGTCGACCGAGCCGAAGTTGCCCTGGCCGTCGACCAGCGGATACCGCAGCGAGAAATCCTGTGCCAGACGAACCATCGCGTCATAGACCGAGGCGTCGCCGTGGGGATGGTAGGAACCGAGCACCGCGCCGACCGTGTCGGCCGACTTGCGGTAGGGGTGGGAGGGGTCGTTGCCCCGCTCATGCATGACGTACAGGATCCGCCGGTGGACCGGCTTGAGGCCGTCCCGCACATCCGGCAGCGCCCGGGCGGTGATGACCGACATCGAGTAGTCGATGAAGGCGGACTCCATCTCCTCCCGGATGTCCCGCACGATCAGCTTGGTGCCCTCGGTGATTGAATTCTCTATCATAACTGCCTTCCTTTTTCAAAGAGTAAAAGCGATATCAGATATCCAGATTGGCGTACTGGGCGTTCTTTTCGATGAACTCCCGCCGCGGCTCGACCTTGTCTCCCATCAGGATGGTGAAGGTCTCGTCCGCCCGCTCGGCGTCCTCGATCGAGATCTGCACGATCACCCGGTTTTCGGGGTTCATCGTCGTCTCCCAGAGCTGCTCGGGGTTCATCTCGCCCAGGCCCTTGTACCGGCTGACCTTGACCCCCTGGCCCATCTCGGCCGACATCTTGCTCATCTCGGCCTCGTTGTAGGCGTACTTGACCTGCTGGCCCTTCGCCAGCTTGAAGAGGGGAGGCTGGGCGATATAGACATGCCCGCCCTCGATCAGCGGCCGCATGAACCGGAAGAAGAAGGTCAGCATCAGGGTGCAGATATGGGAGCCGTCGACATCGGCATCCGCCATGATAAAGACCTTGTGGTACCGCAGCTTGGAGAGGTCGAAGTCCTCCCCGATGCCGCAGCCCAGCGCGGTGACCACCGGCATCATCTTCTCGTTGCCGTAGACCTTGTCCAGCCGCGCCTTCTCGACGTTGAGCATCTTGCCCCACAGCGGCAGGATCGCCTGGATGTTGGAATCCCGGCCCATCTTGGCGCTGCCGCCGGCCGAATCGCCCTCGACGATGTAGATCTCGGTCTTGGAGGGATCCTTTTCCCGGCAGTCGGCCAGCTTGCCCGGCATCCGGCTGGTCTCGAGCGCCGACTTGCGCCGCACCAGCTCCCGCGCCTTCTTGGCGGCCTCCCGCGCGCGGGCGGCCTGGGTCGCCTTTTCGAACACCGCCTTGGCGACGGCGGGGTTCTCCTCAAAATACTCCTTGAGTTTCTCGTAGACAAGGCCGGAGACCAATCCACGCACCTCGGTGTTGCCGAGCTTTGCCTTGGTCTGGCCCTCAAACTGCGCCTCGGTCAGCTTGACGCTGATGACCGCGGTCAGACCCTCCCGCACATCGCTGCCCGAGAGGTTGTCGTCCTTCTCCTTGAGGTAGCCCTTCTCCCGGCCGAAATCGTTGAAGACCCGGGTCAGCGCGTTCTTGAATCCCTCTTCGTGGGTACCGCCGTCGGGGGTGTTGACGTTGTTGGCAAACGAGAGGATCAGCTCGTTATAGCTGCTGTTGTACTGCAGCGCAACCTCGGCGATGATGTCCCCCTGCTGTCCCTTGAAGTAGATGACCTCGGGGTGGATCACCTCGAGCTGGCGGCGGCGGTGGATGTGATCGACAAAGCTGCGGATGCCGCCCTCATAACACATACTGTTGACGACCGGTTCCTCGCCCCGCTCGTCGGTGAGGGTGATCCGCACCCCGGCGTTGAGAAAGGCCTCCTCCCGCAGCCGGACCAGCAGGGTGTCGTAGTCAAAGACCAGCTCCTCGAACATCTCGGGGTCCGGCTTGAAGGTGACGGTGGTGCCGGTGGTCTCGGCGGTGCCGATCTTCTTGAGCGGGCCGTCCTCCTTGCCGCGGTGGAAGGTCTGCTCGTATTCCTCCCCGCCGGTGCGGACCCGAACGGTCAGCCACTCGGAGAGGGCGTTGACCACGCTGGCGCCGACGCCGTGCAGACCGCCCGAGACCTTGTAGCCCGAGTTCTCGCCGCCGAACTTGCCGCCGGCATGCAGCACGGTGAAGACGACGGTCACCGCCGGGATGCCCATCTTCGGCTGAATGCCGACCGGGATGCCCCGGCCGTTGTCGGTGACCTCGATGATGTCCCCCTTCTTGATGGTGACCTCGATGTGGTTGCAGTAGCCGGCCAGCGCCTCGTCGATCGAGTTGTCGACGATCTCGTAGACCAGATGGTGCAGACCCTTGGGGCCGGTCGATCCAATATACATGCCCGGGCGCTTGCGCACCGGTTCCAGCCCCTCGAGCACCTCGATCTGGGAACCGCCGTACTCGTGTTCGATTCTGTTCTCGTTTTCTGCCATAGCCTGTTTTTTCCTCCCGTTCTGCGCGGCCGGCGCCGCGCCTTCCCGTCAGATATTCTTGATGTCGTCGATATAGCCCGACCGCTTTTTCAGAGTCGCGGCCGAGATCTGAGAAATATAGATGATCGGCTTTTTGCCCTCCATCACGACAAAGCTCTTGGGCAGGTCGGCCGATACATTGATGACCCGCCCCTCGAGCTCGGCCCGGCGCAGCGTGTCCCGGGTCCGTTTCGAGATGGTGGAGGTGTCGAGATCAAAGATCCCGAGAATATCCTTGGTCCGGATCATCGTGTCGGTTCCAAGATGCAGATACATCCTTCTTCCTCCTCTATTGGATCTGCCGCAGTCGGCCCTGCTCCATCTCCCAGATGCCGCCCGGGGTGTCATGGACGGCCGCCGCCTCGCAGCTGGTCAAAATCACCTGCCGCCCCTCGATTCTGCCCAGCAGAAAGTCCCGCCGGTTCTCGTCCAGCTCGCTGAGCACATCGTCGAGCAGCATCACCGGCTCGCTGCCGGCGATCTTCGCGATCTGCCGCGCCTCGGCCAGCTTGAGGGAGAGGGCGGCGCTCCGCTGCTGGCCCTGGCTGCCGAACGCCCGGGCGTCGGCGCCGCCGATCTCGATCTTAAAGTCCTCCCGGTGGGGCCCGACGGTGCAGTACCCCGCCCGCAGATCCGCCGCCCGGGCCGCCCGGATCCGGCAAAGCAGATCCGCCGGCCCCTCCGCCGAGGGCAGATAGGCAAAGCTGCACTGCTCGCTGCCCGCCGCGAGGTTGTCGTAGGTCTCGCCCGCGATCTCAAATAATCCCTTGAGATAGTCCCCCCGCCGGCGGATCATCTCGCTCCCCGCCGCGGCGAGGGCCGCATCAAACGGCTCGAGCAGCTCCTCAAGCCCCTCAAACCGGCGGGCATCCCGCAGCAGCGCGTTCTTCTGGGCAAGCGCACGAATATACCTTCTGTATATTGGAATATACCCAGGGTAGAGCTGCATCAGCGCCGCGTCGACAAACCGGCGGCGGCCCTCCGGAGCGCCCCGCACCAGGTCGAGGTGGGCGGGGGAGAAGACCACCGCATAGAAATGGCCGGCGAGGTTGGTCGCCCGGCCAAAGTCGACCCCGTCGAGCTGGGCATTCCGGCCGGGATGCACCCCGGCCGCGGCGGCGTTCTCACCGCCGATGACGATCCGGTACTCCTCCCGGCGGTCGTCCTCCCGGCGCGCGGCGGACTCGATCACCGCGTAGGGCTCCCCCCGGCGCACCAGCTGAACGTCCCGACTGCCCCGGAAACTCTTGGCCCCCGACAGC
>DXIA01000067.1 GCA_019113125.1 Candidatus Pygmaiobacter gallistercoris
ATCCACTCAGTTCTCCACCGGGAACTGGTCATAGAATTTCTGGGTTCTTCCATCGAACAGGCCCCGGTCGGTGATGACCGCATTCTGGGTGCAGGCCAGCGCGATCAGGGCGAGTTTCATCATGCAGCCCGGCTTTGCGAAGATCTCATCGGTCGCCTTTTCCTGTTTTGCGATGGCGGGCACCAGCTCGGTCAGCGGCAAAAGGCTCATCAGCCCCGCGACCGGCAGCTCGAGCAGACCGGTGACCGCCCCGCTGTGCACGGTGCAGAAACCGCCGCCGCAGTCGATCAGCGTCTTCGCCGCGAGGTACCCATCCGCCGGATCCTTGTAGCAGAGGGCGAGGTTATGGCAGTCGTGGCTGACGGTGGTGGCCATCGCCCCTTCCTTCAGATAGAAATTGCGGGCGACGGTGACGGTGTGGTCCGCCGCGCCGTGGCGGTTGAAGACCGCGACAAAGCAGAGATCCTCCCGTCCGGCAATGTCGACGAAACCATCCTTGACCGGCAGCTCCTCGTAGAACAGGTCGCTGCGGGCGGTGGGGGTGTCGTAGTCGAGCACCGCGACCCGCACCCTCTCTCCCGCACCGGCCGGCGCGGCGAGCCGGAGGCTCTTTGGCCCATCGAGGCCGACCACCCGCACCGTGCTGCCGAGTACGGTATCCGGGATCGGGCGGTTCTGCGGCGGATCCAGCAGCTCGCCGTTTTCAACCACCAGCCGCCCCTCCGAGAAGACGGCGGCAGGGTCGCGTCCATCCAGCTCATCCAGCAGCTGCAGGTCGGCGAGGTAGCCCGGCGCGATCGCGCCGAGATCCTCAATCCGGGCGCTGCGGGCCGCATTATAGGTCGCCCAGCGGTAGGCGTCCATCGGATCGATCCCCTGCTGCAGCACCTCCTTGATCAGCCGGTTGACATGACCGGTTTCGAGCAGGTCCTTGGCGTGGACGTCGTCGTTGCACAGACAGACGTGGTCGGTGTACCGCATCCCCTTGAGCCCCTCGAGCAATTTCGGCATCGAGCTGGTCTCCAGTGAGCTCGACTGCAGGTCGACATAGAGCCCGGCGTGCAGATTTTCGACCACCTCCCAGCCGGTGCGGATGCTGTGGTTGTCGGTCGGGCCGGCCAGCGCATAGGCGGCAATCGCCCCGCCCGAGAGTTTCGGCGCGTGTCCCTGAATCAGCATGTCGCGCTTGAGCCCCTCATCCGCGATGCCCCGCATCTTCTCTGAGTTGTGGATCATATTGTAGAAATCCATCATCTCGGCGATGCCGTACACCCCGTCGGTCTCAAGCAGCGCAGCGATCTCGGCGGGGCCGAAGACCGCACCGTTCCCCTCCGCCCCCGGCACCGAGGGCAGACAGGAGGGAGCGAGGTTGAACTGCCGCACCGGGGAGGCTTTGGCGTTGTCCACCATGAACTTCACTCCGTCGATGCCAAGCACGTTCCCGATCTCGTGCGGATCAACAAAGACGCTGGTGGTGCCGCAGCGGATCGCCGCCCGGCCGAAGTTTTCGGGGGTCATCATGGTGCTCTCGACATGCATGTGGATATCGATGCAGCCGGGTACGAGATATCTGCCCTTTCCGTCATAGATCTTTGCGCTGGGCTGCTCGGCGGCATGTCCGTCGGCGCGCACCCGCACGATCACCCCATCCAGCAGGTCGACGGCTGCGGGATAGATCTCGCCGGTGATGACATTCACCAGCCGGATATTCTCGATCGACAGATCACAGGGGATCTGCCCCATTGCGGCGGCAACCAGCTTTGCCCGGTCCAGTTCCTTTTTGACTCGCATATTCGGCTCCCTTTCTGTTTTGCGCGGCAGCTGCCGGCATAGTTTACCTCTACAGTATACCACAACCGGACCCAGCTGTCATGGATCGGCAGATTCTCCTTGGTCCCACATCTTATTCCTTATCAAAAATATCACAAAATTTTACTTTTTCTTTTTGTCCGTTTGAGGTACAATAGAAAAAGTACACTGTGCTGGTTCGCAGTGCTGTCAGAATGAAATACGAGGGAGCGGCGGATTTTGCCCCCTGTTTTGAAAGTGAGGAATGAAAATGAAATCCATGACCAAACGGGAAGCGATGGCCGCGCTGCGCGGCAGATGCATCGCGCTGATCCGGTTTGACGATTTTGAGACCGCAAAGGCGGTCGCTCACGCTGTTGCCGAGGCCGGCATCGGCGCGATCGAGGTGACCTTTACCGTCAAGGATGCGCCCCGGCTGATCCGGGAGCTCAACGAGGAGTTCGGCGACTCGGTTCTGGTCGGCGCCGGCACCGTGCTCTCGGCCGATCAGGTCGAGCTCGCCTATGAGAACGGGGCAGATTTTGTCACCAGTCCCTGCATCCTCCCCGAGGTCGGTGCAGCCTGCAAAAAGCTGGATCTGCTCTGCAGCATGGGGGCGCAGACGGTCAACGAGGCCTACCAGAGCCATCTGGCCGGCAGCGATTTGATCAAGCTGTTCCCCGGCTCCTCGATCGATCCGAGCTTTATCCAGGCAACCAAGGCGCCGCTGCCTTTCCTCGAGTTTCTGCCCACCGACGGGGTGGACTACAGCAACATCGGCCACTGGTTTGAGTCCGGCGCCTATGCGGTCGGCATCGGCAGCTATCTGACCAACGGCATCGACAAGGATCACCTCGCCGAGGTAGCCGGTCGCTGCAAGCTGCTGCTCAACGCGATTCACTGAGTTTTACACAAAAGGGGGCCCATCTTGTTGATGGGTCCCCTTTTGTCATGCAAACGAGAGTTCCAAACCGACCGGACAGTGGTCGCTGCCGGTGACTTCGGGCCAGATGGTGCTGTCCACCAGATGTTCCCGCAGCCGCCGGCTGATGATGAAGTAGTCGATCCGCCATCCCGCGTTGTTTGCCCGGGCGTTGAACCGGTAGCTCCACCAGCTGTAGGCACCGGTCTTATCGGGATAGAGGGTGCGGAAACTGTCGAGAAAGCCGCTCTCCAGCAGCTCGGTCAGTTTCTGCCGCTCCTCGGCGGTATAGCCGGCATTTCCCTCATTCGGCTTGGGATTTTTGAGATCGATCGGCTGATGGGCGACATTGAGATCGCCGCAGTAAACCACCGGTTTTTTCGCATCCAGCCCGCAGAGGTAGTCTCGCATCGCATCCTCCCACACCATCCGGTAGTCCAACCGCTCGAGCTGCTGTTTTGAGTTCGGGGTGTAGCAGTTGACCAGATAGAATTCGGGATACTCCAGCGTGATGACCCTCCCCTCGTGGTCGTGCTCCTCGATGCCGAGGCCGTAGGTGACGCTGAGCGGCTCGCGCCGGGTGAAGACCGCAGTGCCGGAATACCCCTTGCGCTCGGCGCTGTTCCAGTACTGCAGGTAGCCCGGCAGCTCGACCACCGCCTGCCCCGGCTGCATCTTGGTCTCCTGAATCGAAAAAATATCCGCGTCCAGCTGGCTGAAAAAGCCGGCAAAACCCTTGTTCAGACAGGCGCGCAGCCCGTTGACGTTCCACGAGATCAGTTTCATCTGTCTTGTCCTCCCGCCGGATGTTTTTCTCATTCTATCATACCGTACCGCAAAACGCAAAACCGGCGTGACCTTAGGTGTGGCAGGATAAGAAAACGCAACTTCCCTGCGGGAAGTTTAGTTCTGCCGTAGACTTTTGGCGTAGAAAGCACTTAGAGCGGCCCCCCAAGCCACCAAGGCTTGAGGGGCCGCTCTTCGCACTTTCT
>DXIA01000068.1 GCA_019113125.1 Candidatus Pygmaiobacter gallistercoris
AGGGCATACCGGGACAGAAACCGATAATATGAAGATTGTTGATTCTGAGGGTATCCCCGACCAAGTTAAAGATCTGGATCAGTTCAATCTTACGGAAGGACAAGTCGGGACGCAATCTAACGGCATGAAGATGATTGATCCCTCTGATACTCGCGGCCAGATTCTGGATACTGATGACTTAGACCTGGTAGAAGGCAATGTGGGGACTGAAAACAGCAGTATGAAAATGTTTGAATATACCCCAGAAGAATGGAACGACATTCAGCAGAAAATTGATAACGGTGAGATTGTTTGGCAGCACTAATCGCTTTTCCCTTTGTATATACCATCCAGACACAAGCCGCGAAAAACGGATAATAAAAAAACCGTTGTTTCGGCGGCTGGTCATCCATGCGCCCTGACATAATACAGTAGCCTGACGGCGGTTTTGAGAAATCAAGGCCGCCGTTTTCTTTATGCATGAGATCAGAGCCGTTGGTCCACGGAGGAAATCGTATGAAAGAGATTATAGTCATCCGCACTTCTGACCCAGACGGAAGTGTCTTCCACTCCATTTTAGACATTTTGCAGGGCAAAGACATCCAAATTCTCCATGCTGATAGCCGTAAGGATTCTGTTGTAACTTTAGGTGGTATTCAGATATTTCCAGAACAGCGACGGGTATTGAATCAAGGTGCAGAGGTTCATCTGAATTACGGTGAATTTTCAATCCTATACTGTATGGCAAAATCACCTGAGCAGGTCTTTAGCCGGGAGCAGCTTTACAACGCAGCCTGGGAAGAAAGCTACGAATTCGGTACAAATACGGTGGACAACACGATTTGGCGTTTACGGCAGAAGCTGGAACCTAACCCCAAACACCCTATCTATATCAAAACTGTTTTCCGAGTGGGGTATAAGATCGTGAGACCGGAAGGGACCGAGCGTTGACTGCTTCCATGCAGGACAAAGCAACCGGGAGGGGCATGATGCCCCTCCCGGTCCGCATTATCTTACACGAAATACAGTGGTCTGCAAAACAATTTTTTCCGCCATACTTTTTAAATCATTCCAGTGACGCGCGCGTTCCAGAAGATCCTCCGTCTCCGGCACGGGATCGTCAAGCAGCATTTGCTGGGTCAGATGCTCCATCCGCTCCAGAGCGTCCCGCTGGACTCGGTGCATTGTTTTCATGAGATTGCCGTCCATCTTCAAGACGGCATACCGCTCCGGGTGGTTCTCGCGCAGATAAGCAAGCGCCATGCGGCCGTATCTTCCGAGGGGCTGCTCGTCCTCCGGCTGATCAGAAATGCAAATATTCGGCAGCAGTACTCCGTCCTGCTCATGGTAGGATAGATTAAGATTTGACTTTTTCATTTCGTGTGCCTCCAGTGATTTGGATTTCGTCACAAATCCATAAAACCGATCTGATTCACACTCTGTCAAAAGTCTTTCTTAACATCCTTATCCACGCGGGCCGATTTGTCGCCTCTCTTTTTTTATGCGCCCCGTCTCAGCAGCCGCCGCTTTGCCGCCCGGATCCGCTCGCCCCACCGGCTGGTCATCAGCGCGCCGACGAGCAGGATACCGAGCAAAGCGCCCTGCGCGAAATCGCCGAGTGCGGGGGTGACCGCCGCAAGCGGGAGCGAGAGGCAGGCCGTCGCCACCCCGACGAGAAACAGCCGGTTCATCCGACGGCGCAGCCGCTGTTTCTCCTCGCCGGCGTAATCTGCGAGCTGCCGCGCGGTCTCCCCCTCGCCGGTGAGCAGCATCCGCAGTTCGACCGAGAACAGGTCGGCCAACTCAAGCAGTAGGTCGAGGTCGGGCAGATTGCTGCCGGTCTCCCAGCGGGAGACGGTTCGCCGGCTCACCCCGAGCCGCTCGGCGAGCTGTTCCTGGGTCAACCCCTTCTCGCGGCGCAGCGCGCCGATCCGTGCACCGGTTTTTTTCTGGTCCATTCAAATTCCCCCTTGCGGTATTCTGGACCCAGCATACTCCCTTTTTGCCCCAAAGAACAGGACATACCCTGTCCCATCCAATAAAAAAGGCAGGCGCGACCGCCTGCCCGGATGATGATTTACAGATACCGCTCGAGCGCCGCCGCACCGATGACCCCGGCGTCGTTGCCGAGCTTTGCCATCCGCAGCGCGGGGGCGTACAGCTCGCCGGCGAAGACATTGGGGATCATCGCCTCCCGCACCCGGCGGCAGAACCAGTCGCCCTCCTTGCTGATACCGCCGCCGATGACGATGACCCGCACCCCGAACGCGTTCTCGATGCTACCGAAGAACTCTCCCATCAGCTCGATAAACCGGTCGACCAGCGCTTTCGCGGCGGGATCGCCCTGCTTTGCGCAATCAAAGATGTTCTTGCCGTTGAGCGCCTCGCCCTGCGCCCGCAGCCGGGCGAGCATGCTCTCGCCGTCGGCGTCGGCGGCGCGATTGGCGTCCCGGATCAGGGCGGTGAAACTCAGATAAGCCTCGGCGCAGCCCCGCCGCCCGCAGGTGCAGGGTTCCCCGCCCGAGATCAGGCTGACATGGCCCAGCTCCGGCGCGCAGGAGCCCGCCGGGGAGAACAAATGCCCACCGGTGACGATGCCGCTGCCCACCCCGGTGCCGATGGTGATGAGGGCCATCGATTCGTCCTCGGCGCCGGCGCCGGCGACAAACTCGCCCAGCGCGGCGCAGTCGGCGTCGTTGCCGATGAGGGTGCGAATCCCGGTCTTCTCTTCCACCGCCGGGCCCAGCGGCACGTTGTGCCAGTCAAGGTTGCCCGCGAAGATCAGGGTCCCGGTGGACCGGTCCATCGCGCCGGGGCTGCCGATGCCGATGCTCGAGATCTGCTCCTTCTTGAGCCCCGCTCGCTCGAGCAGCGTCGCGGTCAGTTTCGCCATGTTGTCGGTGATATAGTCAAACCCCATCTCGGCGCGGGTTTTGACCGCCGCCTTGTCCAACAGCTGATAATTCTCATCCACCAGCCCGGCGACGACATTCGTGCCGCCCAGATCAATGCCGATTGTATAGTTCATCCATAAAACCCCCTTTTGGTTCTCCTCTGTGTTTATTGTACCATCCGTCGCTGACACAGACAAGCGGATTTTACACCAAAAAAGGGCGGAGCCGCGCTCCGCCCTTCTGCTTATTTCTTCGCCTGCTGTTTGCCGGCTATGTAGCTCTGCCGCTCCGCCTCGTCGGCGGGCCGGATATGGCCGCTGCCACAGTCGGGGCAGTTTGAGACCTCCCCCTGCCGCTCAAAGACGAATTTGCATTTTTCACAGACATAGACCATACCGCTCTTTTCCTCCCCCCGACAAATCTCCCTTTGCGCCGGTGTGCCTGCAAAACTGCGAGAAAAATCCGGCGAACATCTTTTTTATTATAGTATTCAGCGGGAGAAAGTCAAGCGGAACCGCGTCGAATTTTTGCTCCCAAAACCAGAAAATTTGAAAAAATTCCCCACAAAAGCAAAAAATCTGCCGGCCAAATACAGATGTCCGGCAGATTTTAGCCAAATATTCCCCACAAAACCGATATTCTTTTATCCGTGCCGCTCGAGCCGCAGCACCGCGACGGTGACATCGTCCGGATGGCCGCCCTGACGGCGCAGTGCCCCCTCGAGCAGGGTGTCGGCGACCGTCTGGGCAGACTCCCCGCAGAGCCGCTCGAGCTCGGCCAGCAGCCACTCGTCCCCGGCGGCAATCACCCCGTCGCTGACCATGACCGCAAGCGAGCCGTCGGCGAGGGCGGCGTGGGCCGACGCGCCGACCACCCCCTCGAGCAATCCGACCGGCAGCCCCTTCGCGCCGAGGGTGACCGCCTTGCCCCGTCGCACCAGATAGGTCGGGGCGGCCCCCGCCTTGAACAGGTCGCAGCGGCCGGTATAGAGATCGACGGTCAACAGGTCGAGGGCGGCCCCGGCGTCCTCCCCCTTGAGCGAGAGGGCGACGTTGACCAGCCGGGCAGCGCTCTCCCCGGCGAATCCGGCGTCGATCAGCTGCCGGCTGAGGGTGGCGGCGAGGACCCCGTCCACCGCGGCGGCCTTGCCGGTGCCCATTCCGTCACATAGAATGATGTGGGCCCGCCCTTGCAGATCGCAGAAGGTCTGGACCGCGTCGGCTGAGACCCCGCCGGCGGCGCTGCGCCCGGCGGTGGCAAACCGCACCTCAAACGGGGCGGCCTCGCTGAACTCGAGCAGGCTGGCGCTGCCCCGCGCGGTGTGGTAGCCGCAGGAGAATCGCCGCCCGCAGCAGGCCGACACCTCGCCGCAGAGCTCCCGCAGCTCCTCCTCCGAAAAACTGCTGCGGGTCAGCTTGACGCTCACCCGGCAGCGGCCGTCCCGGGTGAGGGTGACCGAGACGTCGAGCGGCGGCAGCGAGAGGGAGGAGAAGAGCTCGCTGACCCGGGCGGCGCGGCGGTTGTCGAGCACCGTCTCCTCGAACAGATCCTGCGCGAGGGTACCGAGGGCCCCGGCGAGCGCGGTGTACTGCTGGGTGAGGGCGGTGCGCAGCGCGCCGGTGCGGACCGCGACCGCACGCCGGGTGAGGTAGTCGGCGTAGTACCGGTTGACCGCCCCGGCGAACACCGCCTGCCGGGTACAGCTGCGGGCGAGGGCGGGTGGCAGCGTCTCGGCGGTGACCTCCCTGCCCTGCCGCAGCTGCTCGACCAGGTCGGTCAACCCGTTCAGGGTGTCGCTGCAGCGGGCGACCCAGCAGCCGAGCCGCCCCCCGCAGCCGGCGCAGGGGCCCTGGGCAATCCGGTCATAGAGCTCGTTGAGGGTGATCTGGGGTCCGGGCATCCGGCTGCAGACCTGTTCCACCGTTCTGCCGACCTGACACAGCGCATCGCTGAGGGCGTACAGCCGATCCGAGAGCCGACCGGGGAGACTGGCGGGAATGGCGTCGGCCCGCCTGTCCGCCCGCAGCCGCTCGAGCGCGGGTCGAGGCAGCAGCAGAAAGACAAGCGCGCCGCAGCCCGCGGCGGCCAAAAACCAGAGCCCGGTCACCGGGTCTTCGGCGCCGAAGACCCCAAGGCAGGAGGCGGCGAAGTAGCAGGCCGCCATCGCGGGGCGGCCCCGATCCCGGAAGGCGGCGGCCGCGAGCGCCGCGGCGGCGAGGGAGAGCCCCATCCAACCGTCCTGCGGGCGGGAGAGGTAGAGCAGCAGCGCGCAGGCGACCGACATCACCGCAGAGGGACCCGGCCCGATGAGGGCGAGGGTGAGGGCGAGCGGGCCGAAGGCGACAAGGCCGAGGTTGAGTCCGCCGGGCGCGAGCCGGAACAGCGCGCAGAGGGCGACGGCGGCGCAGAGGACCGCCGCCCCCTGCACCGTCTCGGGCTGATCGGCCATCCGGTTGCCGGCCAGCAGCGGGGGCAGCGCGAGGGAGAAGATCATCGCCATCCCGATCGCGAGCATCCCCTCCGGCACCAGCTTGAGCACCGCGGCCGGGCCGCCGCCGAGCCGGGCGGTGTAAAAGATGCCGACCACGAGCAGCACCGCCGCCCCGGCAAAGGAGGCGGCAGCTCCGGCATCCACCCTGCCCCGGCGGCGCAGCAGCAGAAACCGCACCCCGGCGGCGGCAAGCACCCCGGCGAGGTACTGCCCGCTGACGGTGAAGGGCAGGCTGATCGCGCTGCCCGCGACCGCCCCGGCACTGACCGCGAGCAGCGCCGACGGGGGCGCACCGGCAACCAGCGCAATGCCGAACGGAGCGAGCCCGTCCATCAGCTCGGTGCCGGCCAGCAGCGCCGCAAAACCCGCCGCCGCGAGTTGGAACAGCAGCGGGGCCGCCTGTTCCCATGACTGCCTGAGATTCTGCGCCAGACGTGAGGCGCGCAACCGGTTGACCATCTCTCTACATCCCTTCCTGTTCTGATCGGCCCTTTGGGGGCTTGTCCTTCATTATAAAAAGGAGGGGGCGAAAAACAGCGCGAATCGGGGCGGTGCACTGCCCGACATTTTCGCCCGAATTCGTTGATTATCTCAAAAATCCTCGCTTTTTTACAGTTCGTTCACCCTTTTTTCGTTTTTTGTCTGGTAAGATAGGATAGATAGTTTCCGGGCATTGGGAGGCATTGAGGTGAGTGACCATTTCATCGTCTTTGACGATGTGTGCAAGTTTTACCGGATGGGGGATAACCGGATCGCCGCGGCGGACCACATCAGTTTTTTTGTCGAGAAAGGGGAGTTCTGCGTCATCGTGGGCCCCTCCGGCGCAGGCAAGACCACCGTGCTGAATATGCTGGGTGGGATGGACAGCTGCGACAGCGGCCGCATTTTGCTCGACGGCGCGCTGATCAGCGGCTACAGTCCAAAGCAGCTGACCGCCTACCGGCGGTATGACGTCGGTTTTGTATTCCAGTTCTATAATCTGGTGCAGAATCTGACCGCGCTCGAGAATGTCGAGCTGGCCAGTGAGATCTGCCGCGACCCGCTGCCGGCGGACAAGATGCTGCGAGAGGTTGGCCTCGGCGAGCGGATGAACAACTTCCCCGCCCAGCTGTCGGGCGGCGAGCAGCAGCGGGTGGCGATCGCCCGGGCCCTGGCGAAGAACCCGAAGATCCTGCTCTGCCACGAGCCGACCGGCGCGCTGGACTACAACACCGGCAAGCAGGTGCTGGGGCTGCTGCAGGACACCTGCCGCAACACCGGGCGGACGGTCATCGTCATCACCCACAACAGCGCGCTGACCGCGATGGCCGACCGGGTAATCCGGATCAAGAGCGGCAAGGCGATCTCGAATGTGATCAACCCCAATCCTACCCCTGTGGAAGAAATCGAGTGGTGAACCCTTGAACAAGACATATCGAAAAAACATCTTTCGGACCATCCGCGGCACCGCCAGCCGGTTCTGGGCGATCTTTGCGATCGTCGCGCTCGGGGTCGGCTTTCTCGCGGGCCTGCTCGCGTCCACCCCCGACATGCGGTACTCGGGGGATCTCTACTTTGACGACACCCGGCTGTTCGATCTGCGGGTCGCAGGCACCCTCGGGATGACCGACGACGACCTCGCGGCCCTCGAGCAGGTGGACGGGGTCGAGGCGGCGATGCCCGCCTACGCGGCCGACATGCTGGTCGAGACCGCCCAGGGAGACGTCGTGGTGACCAAGGTCCACAGCCTACCCAAGGGCGAACTCGAGAGCGACCGGGCGGACTGGATCAACCAGTTTACCCTGATCGACGGCCGGATGCCGGAGAACCCCGGCGAATGTCTGGTCGAGCACAACAGCGACCTGACCGGGGATGCGGCGAAGGTCGGCGACCGGCTCGTCGTCACCGCCGACAACAAGAATCTCGAGGACACCCTCGCCCGCACCGAGTTCGAGGTGGTCGGGGTGGTGGAGAGCAGCTATTACTTCTCCTACGAGCGGGAGCCGGCGAGCGTCGGCAACGGCTCGGTCGGGATGGTGCTCTACCTGCCGCAGGAGGACTTCTCGCTCGCGAGCTACACCGACATCTATCTGACCGTCTCAGGGGCCGCGGCGCTCGAGGCACCGGGGGCGGACTACGAGGCGCTGATCGACGAGGTGGCCGACAGGGTCGAGGCAATCAGCGGTGCGCGGTGCGAGATCCGGCTGGCCGAGGTCCGGGACGAGGCGCAGCAGAAACTCGACGACGGCTGGGCCGAGTACAATGACTCCAAGGCACAGGCCGACGAGGAATTCGCCGACGCGCGGGCCGAGCTCGATCAGCGCTGGGCCGAGCTCGCCGACGGCGAGGCGGAACTGAACAACTCTCAAGCCGAGCTCGACAGCGCAAGGGCCGAGCTCGAGCAGGGTGAGGCGGAGCTGGACGCGAACGAGGCGGCGCTGCCCGACACCCTCGCAGCCGAGCGGGCGCCGATCGACGCGGGCTGGGCCGCGCTCGAAGAGGGCAAACAGCAGCTCGAGGACTACCGCAGCCAGCTTGCGACCTACCGCGACCAGCTCGCTCAGGCGCAGGCAGGGCTGCCGGCGCTCGAGCAGGCGGCGAGCGGACTGAACACCCAGATCGCCGCCCTCGAGGCGCAGATCGAACAGGCCAAGGCCGACGCCGGCTACGACACCCTCGTGGCCCAGCTCAGTCAGGCGGAGGCGACCCTTGCGGCAAACGGCGGATACGGTAGCTATGAAGAGTGGCAGGCGGCGGATCCCGACGCAGCCGCGGCGGCCCTCGCCGCCCGGGACAATGCGCAGGCCGCCCTCGACGCGGTGCAGGCCGCCCTCGCCCCCTATGAGCAGGGGGTCGAGACCGCACGCAGCCAGCTGGCCTCTCTCAATGACCAGATCGCCGCGCTCAACCAGTCGATCGCCGCCCTCGAGGCGGGGATCCCGGCGCT
>DXIA01000069.1 GCA_019113125.1 Candidatus Pygmaiobacter gallistercoris
GACGACGCGCAGTATAGACGGCAAAATAGCGAAAACCGACCCCCTGCACCAGCCCGCCGACCCGAAGATAAACTCGCTGCACCCCATCGCCCCCTCAAAGATTCCCTGCCATTATACCACGCGGCCGCGGAACCGGCAAATAAAAAAGGCCCGCTTTCGGCGGGCAAAATCAAAGGTGAGGGATTTCCCGTTGGGATCAGCTGCACTGCCAGCAGCCGTTGTTTTTGGCACCTGTGCTGTTTTTGGCTGCGCTGCTCTGTCCGCCCCGCAGAACCGACGCGGCACTCCAGGCGGCATCGCTCGTCGGGGGGGACAGATGCACTTCCTTTGGACCCAACTGTTCCGGGGCCTCCTGGCGCGGTTCGACCGGCTCTTCCCGCTCGGGGAAGTAGGCTCGCGCCACGGGCGGTTGGGGCTCTTCTGTGGCCGGCGGCTCGGTCACCACGGGATCCGGGGCACAAAAGGTCTCCGGCTGCGGCTCCGGTGCGGCAGGGGAAACGACGTCCTCCTCGAGATCCGGCGGCGGGACGAACAGATCGGGCGAAGGGGTCTTCTCAGAGGGGCAGTAATCCTCCGGCAGGTCAGCACAGGTCGGGAGATCCCTCACAGGATCGGGGGGAGGGGTCCACCTCTTCCTCCCAGCTCAGCTCGATCAGACTCTCCAGCTTGAGGGCGAGGACGATCTGGGACATCATGGTGTCCCGCACCATCCGCCGCGCACTCTCGTTGACCCGGTAGATCTCCTCTGCGGCAAAGGGTTCATCCCCCTCACGCAGGGTCCCCAGCGCCATCTGGATCTTTTCTCCCTCGGCGTTGAGCAGGTGTGCGAGGCTGAGTTCCTCCATCCCGATCGCGGCGAGGATCGCGTTGATCCCGCCCTCGCGGTCGATTTGAACATCCGGTAAATTGGGCATCGACATGTTTGCGTCCACCTCACAGGTAAAATTGCCTCTCCGCCGGCACGCCGGGGAAAAGCGGGAAAGCATATTTTCCCGCCGGGCTACTTTCAGTTTATGCGGCTTTTTTGATTTCTGACCCAAAACCGAAGAATTTGTGCTCAAAATCTCTGTAAAAACAGTGTTTTCCACTGCCCAAAAGAAAGTTTTTAATATTTTGTAAAATGTCAACCCCGACCACTTGATTTTCAGGGAAAAACGGACTATAGTAATAATTGTTAGCACTCATTACTTTTGAGTGCTAAAATAACATCGTCAAAGAATGATTGAAATAAAAGGATGCGATGCTCTATGGCAAAAAAACAGTTTAAGGCGGAGTCCAAACGGCTGCTTGAGATGATGATCAACTCGATTTACACCAACCGAGAGATCTTTCTGCGCGAGCTGATCTCGAACGCGAGCGATGCGACCGACAAGCGGTATTATAATGCGCTCAAGGAGGGGCAGACCGGGCTCAACCGGCAGGATCTGACCATTGACCTCTCGGTCGACAAGGCTGCGCGCACCTTGACCATCAGCGATCACGGCTGCGGCATGACCAAGGAGGAGCTGGAGAAGAATCTGGGCACCATCGCAAAGAGCGGTTCCCTCGAGTTCAAGAAGGAAAATGCCGATGCGAAGGACGAGCTGGATATCATCGGTCAGTTTGGCGTTGGATTTTACGCGGCTTTTATGGTGGCAAAGCGGGTCGAGGTTACCAGCCGGGCACAGGACAGCGAGGAGGCCTGGTGCTGGGTCTCGGACGGCGCCGACGGCTACACCGTGAATCCGGCGCAGCGGGAGGAGTGCGGCACCACCATCCTGCTCACTCTCAAGGATAACACCGAACAGGAGAACTATGACGAATATCTTGAGGAGTATCGGCTGCGGGCGATCGTGAAAAAGTACTCCGACTACATCCGCTATCCGATCCGGATGCCGGTGGAGAAGTCCCGGATGGTGGAGGGCAGCGACAAGGACGCCGACGGCAAGGATAAGACGCCGGAGTACGAGACCTACACCGAGGTCGAGACCCTCAACAGCATGGTGCCGCTCTGGAAGAAGAAAAAGAGCGAGGTTGAGGAGGGGGAATACCAGCGGTTCTACAAGGAGAAGTTCTATGACTTTGAGGATCCGCTGCGGGTGATCACCTCCTCCACCGAGGGGCTTGCCACCTACAACGCACTGCTCTTCATCCCGTCCCACGCGCCCTACAACTATTACAGCCGGGACTATGAGAAGGGGTTGCAGCTCTACTCCAGCGGCGTGCTGATCATGGATAAGTGTGCCGATCTGCTGCCCGACCACTTCAGCTTTGTGCGCGGCATTGTGGACAGCCAGGACCTCTCACTGAACATCAGCCGTGAGATGCTGCAGCATGATCGCCAGCTCAAGCTGATCGCCACCAGTCTGGAAAAGAAGATCAAGAACGAGCTCGAGCTGATGCTCAAGAACGACCGGGAGAACTACGAGAAGTTCTTCCACGAGTTTGGGCTGCAGCTGAAGTACGGCATCTACTCCAGCTATGGCGGCACCAAGGAGCTGCTCGCGGATCTGCTGCTCTTCACCACCTCGGCGGAGAAGAAGTATGCGACGCTGCGGGAGTACCGCGACCGGATGAAGGAGAATCAGAAGTACATCTACTATGCTGCGGGAGAGAGCGTTGCCAAGCTGGATGTGCTGCCCCAGAACGAGCGGCTCAAGGAACAGGGATATGAGATCCTCTATCTGACCGATGAGATCGACGAGTTCACCCTCAAGGTCATGCGGGATTATGATGGGGTGGAGTTCCGCTCGACCTCTGACGATGATCTCGGCCTTGACAGCGAGAGCGAGAAAGAGGAGATCAAGAAACTCAATGAGGACAACCACGATCTGCTTGCGAAGATGAAGGAGCTGCTCGGCGACCGGGTCGCGGACGTGGTGCTCACCAGCCGGCTCAAGAGCTATCCGGTTTGCCTGACCGCAAAGGGGCAGATCAGCCTTGAGATGGAAAAGGTGCTCAACGCGATGCCGAATGTCCAGGAGAATCAGGTCAAGGCACAGCGGGTGCTCGAGATCAACGCCCAGCACCCGGTATTCGCGGCGCTGACTCGTCTGTGGCCGAAACAGGAGGAGAAACTGAAGGAGTATACCGAAATTCTCTATACCCAGGCGCTGTTGATCGAGGGACTGCCGGTCGAGGATCCGGTGGCCTACACCAATGCGGTCTGCGGTCTGATGACCAGCGAAGAATAAAACAGCATTATAAAAAGGGGAGACGGCCGGCGGGCTGTCTCCCTTTTTGTGATCTGCGTTTTTTGTCGAAAAAGTGGATAATTCGGCCCCCGGCGGGCAGAATAACACCGAGGTGATGAGAAATGCAGAATCTTGACTGCTTTGATGAGCGGATGCGCAGATATTTTGAGACGCTGCCCGCCGATGTGCAGAATACGGTACTCTACAGCCGCAGCAGGGTCGAGGACCTTGACGGCTTGCAGCAGCTCGCAGAAAAGACCATTCGCCTTTATGAGGACTGAAAGGAGGAGGGCGGTGAACCGACGCAGTGAGGAGATCGTCCATCTGGATCGTTTTTACCGCAGCAGTGCGGAACTGAAAGACTACTACGAATCGCTGCCCGGACCGGTGCAGCTACAGCTCTGCCGCGCGGCGGGACCGATTACCACACTGGGGGAACTGCAATCCGCCGCTGAGCATCTGTGCAATGCGGCCCAGTAAAAAGGGGAGGGAACATCGTTCCCTCCCCTTTTGATGGATTGACTCACTCCTCGGCGGGCAGCGGATAGTCCGAGATGCGGATGACATCAAGGTGTCCGACTGGTCGTACCGATTCCGAGGCGCTCAGTTTCAGCCGCAGATAAAAATCCACCGGCGCAAAGAAGAGAAAACTGTTCGCCACGCTGATTGCCGCCGCCTCGGTGCTGCTCTGCGCGGTAAAGGCATAAATCCCTTCCTCCGAAACCCCGATCACCGGCGTGATCTTGAAGTAACCACCCGGAGTGACCGTCGCGCTCGCCGAGAAACTGAACTGATAGGTGCTTCCCTTTGCAAGCTTGAGGGTCAGGTTATCCGACTGGAGACTGATTCCGGATCCACCGCTGAAGTAGGGATAAAAGGAGAGAAAGGCGCCGTCCGAATAGCACTGGTCATAGAAGACAAACTGGGCATACGGATTGCTGCTGCCCGACCGACCTGCGGGCCCCTGCGGCCCTGCGGGCCCCTGCGGTCCTTCCGGACCCTGGGGCCCTTCCGGACCCTGCGGCCCCTCCGGCCCCTGCGGCCCTTCCGGCCCCTCCGGCCCCTGCGGCCCTTCCGGACCCTCCGGCCCCTCCGGACCCTGTGGCCCTTCCGGCCCCTGCGGCCCCTCCGGACCCTGTGGCCCCTCCGGACCCTGCGGCCCCTCCGGACCCTGCGGCCCTTCCGGCCCCTGCGGCCCTGCGGGCCCCTGCGGTCCTT
>DXIA01000070.1 GCA_019113125.1 Candidatus Pygmaiobacter gallistercoris
CATCGAGGGCGGGGCCTGGTGCAACGATCTGCCCTATGCGACGATCCACCGGATCGCATCGGACGAACAGCGCCCCGGCTTTTTCCCCCGGGCGTTCCGTTTCTGTCTTGCACAGTGCGACAACCTGCGGATCGACACCCACGCCGACAACCGCACGATGCAGCACCAGATCGAAAAATGCCATTTTGTCCGCTGCGGCATCATCTATGTCGAGGACGGCAGCCCCCGGATCGCCTATCAGTACACCAAAAACGGCGATTTCGCTTGACCTGACGTCCAAAAGCTGATATAATGGATAAGCGCCGCCGGAGACCGGCGGCGCAGAGCTGGAGCGGTATCGAAGTGGTCATAACGGGACTGACTCGAAATCAGTTGTACCGCAAGGTACCGTGGGTTCGAATCCCACCCGCTCCGCCAGATGAAAAACGACAGGCAGCGTTGCCTGTCGTTTTTTTGTAGTTTTCCCTTCATTTTTTCCCACCGCCGGTCGATAAAAAGAAAGAGGAAAAAAATTGATTTGGAGGAATCAAAATGGCAAAATTTCAGTTGGCACAGAGGGAACAGCTGATCGGCAACGGGATGATGGCCTACGAGGTCCGAAAGTTCCCCGCCCGGCGCACCCGCGGCAACCTCTTCCGGCTTTTCCGCCAAAAAGCTGCAGGGCTGGCTCGATCATGTCGGAGTGCAGCGGCTCGACTGAATGATACAACAAAAAAATGCAGCGATTCCGAATTCATTTCAGAATCACTGCATTTTTTAATTCTTAAAGGCCCACAGCCGCTGACCAATGTAGTTCATCCCGGTGAAGATGACCTGGGCGACCAGCATCGCGATTCGGGTGACCCACTCGGGCGAGAGGGGCAGCGCGAGGGCGCGGGCGGCAAACGGGACCAGCAGGTCGGAGACCCCGAAACTGATCAGATAGCAGACCGCGATGACCACCGCAAATCGCACCGCACTCTGGAGCAGCGGGGCGGTGCTGTGGAAGGAGTATCTGCGGTTGAACAGAAAGCTCAGCACGCTGCAGAGGGTGAACATCAGTGCGGTCGACCCCCAGTAGCCGAGGGCGGAAAGCAGCAGCTGGCTGCCGATCATCGAGACGAGGGTGTTCGCCGCCCCGATGATCAGAAAGAACAGCAGGCTGCGATCGAAAAAGAAGGCGAACAGTTTTTTGATCATTCGTCCACGACCCGCACCGACTTCATCACCTGCGGCTTGAGGGGTTTATCCGACCAGTCGGTCGGGGTGCCGGCGATCTCGTCGACGACCTCCATCCCCTCGACCACCCGGCCGAAGGCGGCGTAGTCCCCATCGAGGTGGGGCGCGTCGGCGTGCATGATGAAGAACTGGCTGCCGGCCGAGTTCGGGCTTGCCGCCCGGGCCATCGAGATGACCCCGCGCTTGTGCAGCAGCGGATTCTTGTGCCCGTTCGAGGCAAACTCGCCGACAATCGTCCAGCCCGGGCCACCGGTTCCGGTGCCGAGCGGGCAGCCGCCCTGGATCATAAAGCCGGGGATGACCCGGTGAAAGGTGAGACCGTCATAAAAGCCGTCCCGAACCAGCCGCAGAAAGTTCTCGACCGTCTTCGGAGCCGCGGTAGGATCGAGCTCGAGCTTGATCTCGCCGCCGTTTTCCATCGTGATGACTACCATATCCGTCAATCCTCATTTCGTTTTTTATTCCTGCCGCTCCAGCACCCGCAGCACCTCGCCGACATACAGCCGGTGATAGTCCCGCTCGGGGTAGCTGGCGCGGTCGGTCGCCGTGTCGACAAAACAATCCTGCCGCAGATCCTGCCGGTAGAGCTTGCGGCAGACCAGTACCAGCCGCGCCTCCTCGAAATAGGGCAGCCCGTCTGAGAAGGCGAGGGTCAGCCCTGCCTTTGCGATCTTGTCCTCATTCCGGCCGCTGGCGGTGCCGAGGTAGGCCATCTGCTTTTTCCACCCAGCGTCGAAAAAGCTGAGGGTGTAGCCCGGCTGCGCCTCGACAAACTGGTAGGTGTACCGCTGGGGGCGCACAAAGATAAAGGAGACCGGTTTGTTCCAGACTACCCCGAGCCCGCCCCAGTCGGCGGTCATCGTGTTGCACTTCTTCTCGTCCCCGGCGGTGATCAGCATCCACTCGTCCCCGATCATCGAAAACGGGTTGCCGGCCATCTCCTCAGGCCGGCGGGTCACAAATGCCATCGGCAGCTCCCCCTGTCCTGTGTTGGATTTTGCATCCCTTATTATACACGATGCCGGCCGGAAAGAGAAGAGGGGGGTCACAGCTGCGGGGTGGTCGAAAAGTAGCGGCAGATCGCCCGGTAGTAGGCTTCGGCTGCCCGCGCGCAGCCCTCCTCCCCGGCAAAGGCGGCAACGTCCTCGGCACTGGTGAGAAAGCACTGCTCGGCGAGGACGGCGGGGCAGTCCGCCTGCTCGAGCACCCCGAAGGTGCTGCCCGCGACCCCGTCGGCGCTGTTGAGGATCCGTTTCTGCCCGTCCGAATCGTAGACGGCATACCGTACCCCCTCTTCCCCCCGCAGCAGCGCGCCGGCGTCGGCCATCTCCTCGCCCAGCAGTCGGGCGAACCGCAGACTCGCCGCGTGGGTGTCGCGCCCGGGCAGCTGGGGATAGCACTCAAACCCCCGGGCAGTGGGGTCGGCGGCCGAGTTGCCGTGGATCGAGAGCAGCAGGTCGGCCCCCTTTCGGCTCGCTTTGCGCCCCCGCTCCCCCGACGATGCCCCCTCCCCGTAATCCCGGCAGAGGATGACGCTGTAATTCTCGTCCGCCCGCAGCAGCGCCTCGAGGCAGCGGACGGTGGTCTCGGTGAGGTCGGTCTCGGCAATCAGCCCGACCGCGCCGGGGTCGTCCCCGCCGTGCCCGGCGTCGAGGGCGATCCGGTAGCCCCGCGGCCGGGTGAGCCAGACAAGCAGCCCCGCCGCGAGGACCAGCACCACAGCCGCCGTCCCGGCCCGCAGCCAGAACTGCCGCCGCCCCATCCGTCTTCCGCGCCGTCTTGTCATCCGCCCGTTTCCCCCTTTTTTCGACCTTGGGTTTTATTGTACCACCAAACTCTGAACAATGCTTTAAATTTCTCTTAGTTTTTGGTCCGCTGCGGGCGGTTTTCTTTTTTTCGCCGCCGTGGTACAATAGCGAAAAAGGGGGATTGCGGAATGTCGGGTATGGTGATCGGATTATTTGTGGCCTGTATGGGCTTTGCCGTGGTGGCGTCGGTGCTCCGCCGCCCAAAGCCGGAGCCGGGCGAGCTGATGCGGCTGCGGGAGAGCGTTGCGCTGGCGGTGATCGGGGTGGTGGTGCCGGTCTTCTGTCTCGCGGCGGGACTCTGGCTGGTCAACCGCGGGGGGACCCAGGCGACCGAGCTCTTTCTCTTTGTCTCGGCCGGGATGCTGCTGGGCTGCGTCTCGCTGCTCTGGTACTTCGTGCGCTGCACTATCGTCACCGACGAGCGGGTGATCGCAGTCGGCCCGCTCGGCGGCCGCATCACGCTGCGCTGGATCGAAATCGCACGGCTCAAGCTCGAGAACGGGCGGCTGGTGCTGCTCGACTTTTCCGGCCGGCAGTGCGCCGTCGCGGGCAGCAAAAAACAGATGGCGGCGTTTGCCGCCATCGCGAAAAAGCATCTGCGGCCCGAGCTCAGAGAGAGCATCGGACAGCTGATCGGCGGCTGATCCTTTTCTGCCACAACACGAAAAAATCCCGGATGGAGCATCCACTCCATCCGGGATTTTTCTTTGTTCTCGCTCTGCTTTGGCGAAAAAAACATCCGCCCTTCAGAAGGTGCAATCTTGCTTTGGGAAAACGTAATTTTCCTCCGGAAAACGTAATTTTCCTCCGGAAAATTAGGGGTTATTCTGCGTGTTTGGGTTTCCGGCCGAGTTTCAGCGCAGCGCGCTGGTAGGATAGGGTCTGGACCAGCCAGAGCACCCCGAGCACCAACATCGGTACCGGACCGATCGGGACCACCAGCCCGAGGATGATCAGCACCACAAACAGTACCAATAGCGCCCGGCTGACCGCCCGCATCGCGGTGTATCCGCACTGCCAGATCATCTGCCGCTCGGCCTCGTCGCAGCTGTCAAACCACTCCTTCTGGAACTTGGGATCGAGGACACTGCCCTGCTTTTCTGGATAGAGCACCCGGGTCGCCCGCACCAGCGCCCCCTGCAGCGCGAGGGCGGAGAAGTTGATGGCGAAGAAGAGGGCGACCACCAGCAGACTGACAAGCCCCCCTGCACCTCCCTGTGCCCAGAGTCCGAAAAAGGTCAGGCTGAGTACCACCTCGGCCGAGACAACGGTCATCCCGAGTCCGTACCGGTGGTCGGCCTGCCAGATCCGATCCTCCTGCGCAGCCTGAGCATCCTCATCGGTCGGCTCCTCGTCGAGCCGGGCGGCCGCCGCCTGCCGCTTGCCGGCAGTGAGCAGCGCCAGCGCCGCGACGGTGCAGACGACGCCGGTCAGCACCATCAGAACAATGCTTGCACCGGGCAGCCAGCCGGCGAGAGTGTCGAGCAGCGGGACCAATGCCTCGCCCCCCATCCCGACCGCGACACCGACGATCAGCCCCACCAGCATGCTGATCAGCAGAATGCCGACAAACCGCAGCAGCCGGTGATTTGTTTTATTCTTTTGTTTCATTTCCGTCCTCTCCTTCCAGAAAGAAAATCTCCTCGAGCGGCAGATCAAAGACCCGCGCGATCCGCAGCGCCAGCAGCACCGACGGGTGGTAATCCCCCCGCTCGATCAGACTGATGGTCTGCCGGGACGCCCCGACCAGCTGCCCCAGCTGCTGCTGGTTCAGCCCGAGCCGCGCGCGCTGCTCCCGCAGCCGGTTGCCAAGCGGCATATTCTCTCCTTCCTCTCTTTCATAAATTGTTGTCATGTTGACAATGATCTTTGTCACACTTAGCATACCATTGACAAGGATCTTTGTCAATACCAAAAAGAAAAAAAGGCGATGACCAAAGATGTAGCAGAATAAGAAACGCAACTTCCTTTCGGAAGTTTGGTTCCGCCGTACCTTTCGTCATCGCCTTGTTATTTTGGTGTTCTATTCACCGCGCTGCGGTCTGATCCTCCCCGCCCCTCTGTTCGTTCTCGACCTCCTCGACCGCCGCCCGCACCGCCGCCACGACGAAGGCGGAGAAGGTGCAGTCCTGCCCCCGGATCAGCATCTCCACCCGCTCGATCAGATCGTTTGGAAACCGCACCGTCTTGTTGGTGGTAGGAGGATTGGACGGGATCTTAAATGCCATCTGCAATACACCTCGCAGTTCAGTCGTATTGCAAACAGTTTATCCTATCCCGCTCAAAATATATGCATTGCATTTGTATTGCGCAACTGATAAAATGGATCAAAAAGGAGGACTGCAATATGGAACAACCGAACTACAAGGAGCTCTATCTGACCCTGTTTCGGGCGACCGAACAGGCGATCAACACGCTGATCGAGGCGCAGCAGCGGTGCGAGGAGCTCTACCTCGCCGCGACCGACGGGGCGTGCAACGACTGAGAAAGGCGGCAGGAAATCCTGCCGCCTTCGTCGTCTTGTTGCATGATCTGCACCTCCGGGGCTACTCGTCCCATCCCCTGTGGTGACCGTTCTCCCCGTGATGTCCGCCGCTCTGCTGTCCGCTCTCCGGCAGCTGTCCGCCGAGGTCGGCAAGCCGCTGTCGCAGTGCCCGCATCGAGCTGCCGGCCACCTCTTCCGGGGTGATCGAGGGGTCGAGGGCGACGAGGGCGAGGTAAAGCTGGTACCGCCCATAGGAGAGCCCGCAGCTGTGCGCCTCTGCCACCGCATCAGGGTCGAGCTGGTGACAGCTGCCACCGGCGCCAGTGCGGGGTGCGGCGGGCCAGCGCGGCGTTCACCTTCTCCCGGGTTTTCTCCCGCAGCGCCTCGCTCGCCCGAACCTTGTCGAACGCGGCGCGCATCCGCTCATCCATCCAGCCCACCTCCCAGCTCCTGTTTCAGCCGTCGGCGCGCCCGGCCGAGCAGCGTGTAGACGGTGCTGGTCTTCTGGCCGAGCAGTGCACCGATCTCGGGCGCGGTGTATCCCTATAGTCGTGCAGGTAGACCACCCGCCGCTGCCGCTCGGGCAGCGCCAGCACCGCGGCGAGCAGCTCCCGATCAGCGGGGGTAGCGGGGTCCGGCAGCTCCCCCGCCGCCTCAAGCGGCAGGGTGCGACTGTGGAAAAAGCTGCGCAGCAGGTCCCGACAGGCGTTGATGGTCACCCGGATGAACCAGACCCGCTCATGCTCCGGGCTCTCAAATGGCGCGTCCCGCAGCGCGTACTTCAAAAAGACATTCTGAAAGATATCCTCTGAATCCGCCTCGTTGCGCAGGTGCAGAAGGCAGAGCCGCCGGACGGTATCAGCCTGCCGCTCGATCGCGCCGCAGATCTCCTGCTCGCTACGCATCCACACCCCACTCCTTTGTTCTCAGCCGCGGCAGCCGTGTCCCCTGCCGTGGTGGCCGCCGCTGGCATTCCGGTTCCCACCCCAGATGCCGGTTCCGGAGTAGTCACAGATCCCGTTCCCGTCCGCGTCGTGGACGCAGAGGCCGTTCCCAACACAGATGCCGATGCCGGAGCGATCACAAATCCCATCCCCGTCCGCGTCGTGAATACAAAGGCCGCCGGCGAGCCGGTCGCAGATTCCATCCCCGTCCAGATCCTGCCGGCAGAATTCGGCGGTGACCGTACAGGCAGTGCGGGCGGCGGTGTACCAGCAGCTGGTGCGAGCGGTGGCGGCCGCGGCGGGCAGACTCGCGGCGATCAGCAGCGCAGCGGCGGCGGCAAGGGCGAATTTTCCAGATTTTTTCATACAGGACACCTCACTTTTTTCAGGGTTGTTCACCCTGAATACGGATGAGGGGAGCAAATCCATTCACCCCGGCAAAAATTTTTATTCCGA
>DXIA01000071.1 GCA_019113125.1 Candidatus Pygmaiobacter gallistercoris
GGGACGACCGGATCCTGATGGGAGCAGACCTTCTGGCTCAGACCGGGCAGGCAGTCGTACTCGCCGCAGAAACCAATGACCGGATGGCCCTTGCCCCAGACGGCCCGGATCGCGGTGGGCATGCCGTAGGCGCCCAGCTCAACTGCAAAGCCCTGCGACTCGAGATAGTCGGCAGTCCATTTGCTCGCATTTTTCTCCTTCCAGCCCATCTCCGGGGTCTCCCAGATCTTGGTGGCCAGTTCGGTCAGCGCGGCGGCCTCCTTGTCGATCGCCGTGCAACAGATTTTCTCACTCATCCTAACGCTCCCCCTTAACAAAAGATTGCTAACAGTATACCGCCGGCCTGTCCTTCTGTCAACAATTTTTGGCTTTCCTCTGAGAACATTCCGACGTTTTGGCCCGTCTTCCGGCACAAAAAAAGCAGGTGCATTGCACCTGCTTTTTTTGAGCGCTGAAGATTAGTCCTCCTTGCCCTTTGCCACGCCTTTCTCGATCCGGCGACGCTTGTTGATCGCGATGATGCTGGTGATGATGATGGCGATGATGGTCGCGAGATACGGGATCATGTTGAGGAACTCGGTGGGGAACTTGGTCTGGTTCTTCAGGGTGATCGAGAGCGAATCGGTGAAACCGAAGAGCAGAGCCGCCAGCGCGGAGCCAACCGGCTCGCCGTTGGCCATGTTCTGGGCGGACAGACCGATGTAGCCGCGGCCGTTGGCCATGTTCTTCATGAAGAACTGCACCCAGCTCATCGAGAGGAAGGCGCCGGACAGACCGGCAAAGACGCCGCAGAACGCGAACGAGATGTAGCCGATCTTCGGCACCGAGATGCCGACCGACTCGGCGGCCTTGGGGTTCTCGCCGACGGCGCGGATCCGCAGGCCGATGCGGGTCTTCTTGAGCAGGAACCAGACGAGGAAGACCGAGACCACCGCCAGATAGGTCAGCAGGCTCTGGCCGGAGACGATGCGGCCGAGGATGGGGATATCCTTGATGAGGGGGATATCGATGTTCGGCACCGCATAGGAGCGGAACGCGCCGCTGGTGGTGGACTTCTCGCCGGTCAGCAGGTACATCACGAAGACGGTGCCGCCGGTGGCCATCAGGTTGAACGCGATACAGGTCAGATACAGATCGGTCTTACCGGTCAGGCTGGAGAACGCGATGATCATGCCGGTGATCAGACCGATCAGGATACCGCCCAGCAGGCCGATCCAGACGTTGCTGCCGTAGTGTGCGAAGATGACGGCGCCCAGCGCGGAGCAGAGGATCATGCCCTCAACACCCATGTTAAACATGCCCGCCTGACGGGTGATCAGGGCGGCGAGGGCGGCGAAGACCAGAGGGGTCGCCATCTTGATACCGTCCGCAATAAATGCAACCCAGTCAATACTCATAATGCTGTCTTCTCCTTTCTTCTCAGGCCGCTGCGGCAGCCTTCTTTTCCTTCTCCGCCTTTTCCGCAGCCTTGAAGATCAGCTTGTTCTTGGTGCCGGACAGGAAGGATTCGGCCGCGACCAGAAGGATGATGATGCCCTGGATCACGGTGACAAACTCGGTCGGGATATCACCGCTGGTGTTGACGACGTCGGCGCCGATCCGGATATAGGCGAGGAAGAGCGCGCCGATGGGCACGAGAACCGGGTTCTTCTTGGCGAGCACCGCGACCAGCAGGCCGTCAAAGCCGTGCTGGGTGGTGGCGGTCCACTGGAACCGGGTGTAGTTGCACATCATCTCGGTCGCACCGGCGATGCCGGCAAAGGCGCCGCCGGCCAGCTGAGCCGCAAAGGAGACGCCCAGCGCGGACATGCCGACCGCGGTGGCAAACCGGGGGTTCGCACCGACAATCCGCATCTTCCAACCAAAGGTGGTCTTGTAGAAGAGCAGCGAGACGAGCACGACGCAGAGGATCGCGACGATCAGGCCGGACTGGATCCGGAACTGGCCGAGGATCGAGGGCATCTGCACGCTCTCGGGGATCTCTTTCGAGCCGAGGTAGGCGATGCCGCTGTCCAGCATCAGATAGCGCATGACCCAGGTGGCCAGATACGCGATGACGCTGTTGAGCATCAGCGAGACGACAACGACGTTGGCGTTGAACTTGCGGTCCATGATCGCCGGGATGAAGGCGAAGACGACACCGGTGATGATCGCGACGACATACATCAGCGGGACCATGACGACCGAGGGCAGGTTCAGGTCGGCCATATTGACCGAAACCAGGGTGACCATGCAGGCGGCAAACATGAAGATACCTTCACCGATCAGGTTGAACTTGTTGACCGCATACATAAAGCACATCGACAGGCCGCAGATGGTGAACGGGATCGCGAGGTTGACGATACTGCCGATGCGGCGGGCCGAGGTGAAGGGTCCGACGATGAACTGCTGGATGATGTAACCGGGCTCATCACTGATGAGCAGCAGGGTGAGCAGCGCCACGCCATAGGCGATCAGCAGTCCGACAAGGATTCGGACAACCTCCATTCCAGATTCAATCTTTTGTGTTTTGTTCATAACAGGGCCTCCATCTCTTCCTGAGTCATTTCCTTAACACCCAGCATGTACTCGCCCAGCGTCTCCTCCGAGACCTCGTTGGCCTTGGGGAAGGCGGCCACGACCTTGCCCTTGTGCATGACAAGCAGCCGGTCGGAGCACTCCAGCACCTCGTTGAGGTCGGCGGAGATCAGCAGGGTGGCAGTCCCCTCCTCGCGCGCCTTGCGCACGATGGTCTTGCGGATCATCTCGGAGGTGCCGACGTCGATGCCGCGGGTGGGCTGGCAGGCGAGAATGAAGTTGGCGCCGCTGGTGAACTCGCGGGCGACCACGACCTTCTGGATGTTGCCGCCGGAGAGCATCCGGACCGGCTGGTCGGGACCGTCGCAGGAGATCTCAAACTCCTTGATGTACTGGTTGACGGCCTCGTTGATCTTCTTCTCGTTCATGAAGAGGGCGTTCTTGTACTCCTTCTTCTCGAACCGGTCGGCCATGATGTTCATCTTGATGGACATATCGCCCGCGACACCCTCTACCATGCGGTCCTCGGCGATGTAGGCCATGCCGAGGTCCCGGATCTCCCGCACGCTCTTGCCGGCGATCGAGGTGTCGTTGAGCTTGACCTCACCGGAGGCAAAGCCGCTCAGGCCGGCGAGCACCTCGCTCAGCTCGGTCTGGCCGTTGCCCTCGACACCGGCGATGCCGACGACCTCACCGGCGTGGATGTCAAAGCTGACCCCGTCGATGACATGCTTGCCGTGGGTGTTGATCTTGACCAGGTTCTTGATCGAGACGACCGGCTTGCCGGGTTTTGGATCCGGCTTTTCGATCTTGAGCACGACGTCACGGCCGACCATCAGTTTCGAGATCGCCGCCTCGTTGAGGCCCTCGGTGTCGTGGGTGCCCATGCACTGGCCATGCCGCAGCACGGTGACCTTGCTGCAGATCCGCATGACCTCTTCCAGCTTGTGGGAGATGAAGATGATCGAGACGCCGCTGTCCCGCAGGGTAAACAGCTGCTCGAACAGCTCCTCGGTCTCCTGCGGGGTCAGAACCGCGGTCGGCTCGTCGAGGATCAGGATCTTGACGCCCTTGATCAGCGCCTTGAGGATCTCGACCTTCTGCATCTGACCGACGCTCAGATCCCGCACCCTGCTGCGGGCGTCCACCTTGAAGTTGTACTTGTCCGCAATCTCCTGGGTCGCCTTGACGGCGCCCTCATAATCGAACAGGCCATTCTTCATCGGCTCGGCGCCGAGGGTGACGTTCTCGGCGACCGAGAGCGAAGGAACCAGCATGAAGTGCTGGTGCACCATGCCGACGCCCTTTGCGATGGCGTCCAGCGGGTTGGTGATCTTCTCTTCCTTGCCATTGATGAAGATCTTGCCCTCCTGTGCGGGCTCCATGCCGAAGAGGATCTTCATCAGTGTGGTCTTGCCGGCGCCGTTTTCGCCTACCAGCGCGTGGATCTCGTTGACCCCGACACCAAAGGTGATGTCCTTGTTGGCAACAAATCCATTCGGGTAGATCTTGGTGATATTTTGCATACGCAGTACCTCGTCTGCCATGCAATAACCCCCCCTTTTCGCTTATTTGTGCAGCGGCGGCGGACAGCCGCTGCTGTGTGGCCTGTTTTTCCCGTCCGCCGTCCCCCTCTGTGCCGCAGCTTTGCGGCGGCATAGGGGGGGACGGCGGGCAAATGCTTGCCCGCCGGCCTCTCCTGCCGTGTCGGGTCAGACCCGCACACGGAAGTTGGGTGCGCTAAAGTTCAATCTCAGCCCGCAGAAGCAACGTAGGCGTTGTACTCCTCGGCCGGGTTCTCGGTGAAGTCGTAGTAGCTCTTGACCTCGAGCTCGCCGGACGCGATCTTCTCCTTGGCCTCAGCCATCTGGTTGCGCAGATCCTCGGGCACGTTCTCCTTGAAGAAATCGTTGTCGACATAGCCGACCGAATCCTCAGCGAGGCCCAGGGTGATGGTGGTGCCCCACATCGAGTCGTCGCCGCCCTCGATGTCGTGGAACAGCGAGACGAAGGAGTTGCCGACCTCTTTCAGCATCGAGGTGAGGATGACGTCGGCCTTCTCGGGGGTCTCGGAGTCGATGTACTGCGCGTACTGGTCGGAGTCAACACCGATCGCCCAGGTGCCCTCGTTGGCCATGCAGGCCTCGAACAGGCCGTCGCCGGAGCCGCCGGCAACCTGATAGAAGATATCGGCGTTGTTGTTGCGGATCTGGTCCTCAACCAGGGTCTTCATCTTGGTGGGCTCGGTCCAGCTGTCGACCGCAGCCTTGATGACCTTGACCGAGGTGCCGTTGGCGGCGTTGTAGTCCAGAACGCCGTTGATGAAACCGGTGACGAAGTCGCCGATGACGGGGTTCTCAACACCGACGTCAACCGCGACGGTGCCGGTCTTGCTCATGCCGGCAGCCATCATGCCGACGAGGTAGGAGCCCTCGTTCTGGGCATAGAAGATGCAGGTCATGTTCTCGGGCAGACGGTCGTCCTCCCAGTTGTCGTCAAAGCCGACGAACTTGACATCGGGATAATCCGGAGCCAGCTTGGCCATGATCTCCATGTAGGTGGAGGAGCCGACGACATACTCATAGCCCTGATCCAGAACATCGAGGATGTAGTCCTCATACTTGTCGGCCTTGGAGGCGTCGCCGGTCTCGACCGTCTTGACCTCCCAGCCCTCGCCGCGAAGGGTCTTCATGCCGGCCTCGCCGGAGTCGGAGAAGGACTTGTCGCCGAGGTTGCCCACGATGTACGCGATCTTGCCCTTGCCGCTCGCAGCAGAGGAGCCGCCGCTGGTGGTGGAGGAGTCTCCGCCGCCGCAGGCGACCAGAGACAGCGCCATCGCAGCTACGAGAAGGATGGATGCTAACTTTTTCATGCTTTTTTCTCCTTTTGCTTATTTTGAACTCTTTTTTAACTTTCCTGGATGGAAAGAGGGTTCCGTTCCGTTGCGGGTCAGCCCCGCGTGAGATTTTTGATCCACTTCATCGACAGCACCCGGATCACCCCGACCACCGCCTCAATGATGATGGTGGTCTTGATGATCGCGACCACAACCACCGGCGGCCAGTGCAGCAGGAAGGCCGCGACCGCCGCCATCGGGATGGTGGTCAGCCACATCGCGACGATATCGGTGTAGAAACCGGTCTTGCCGTCGCCGCCCGCCCGCAGGATCGCAATCATGCCGACATACTCGAGCATGATGAACGGCCAGATGAGGGCGTAGACGGTCATGAACTGCCGGGCGTACGCCTCGGCGTCGGGATCAAGATTGTAAAGCGAGAGGAAGGGGCCGCGCACAAAGTAGGTGACCGCTCCCAGCACAAAGCCCATACACAACCCGATCAGCAGAATCGTGCGGGCCTGTTTCTTGACCCGCTCCCGGTCCCCGCTGCCGATGGTCTTGCCGATCACCACGCTGCTGGCGTTGAGCATGCCGTTGCCGATGCTCGAGCACAGATCATACAGCACGGTGGTAACATTGAACCCGGCGACCGGCGCGGTACCCATCTGACCGGTGATCATGCTGCCGGCACTGGTACCGAAGGACCAGATGATCTCATGTGCGACGATCGGGGATGCCACCCGGATAAAGTCACGGCTGAGCTGTTTGTCCTTTCGCCCGAGATCTGAGAATTTAAATTGAATCCGCTGTTCAGATTTTAACATAAAAGTACTGCAAAAAACAAGTTCTATCAGCCGTGCAATTATGGTTCCGATGGCAATTCCTGTAATTCCGAGTTTCGGAAATCCGAACTTGCCGAACAGCAGGCAGTAATCCAGCGCGATGTTGACCGAGTAGGAGACGATGTTGGTGACCAAAATGATCCTGACCTGTTCCACGCCCCGGCAGGCGCCGAAGAGCATGACGCTGATTGCGCAGGGGGTGTACATCAGAGCCACCAGCCGCAGATACCCGGCGCCGAGCGCGATCAGCTCGGGGTCGCTGCTGTAGATCCGCATAAAGGCATTCGGGAAGAGCATCACCAGCGCGGTGACGATGACCCCAAACACCGCGATCGCCCGCAGTGAGATGGCGAGGATGGTGCGGATCGCCTCGAGATTTTTTCTGCCCCAGTACTGGGCGACCAGCACGCAGGTGCCGACCGCAAAACCGTTGCAGACGGTGTAGAAGATAAAGAAGACCTGATTTGCCTGACTGACCGCCGACATCTGCAGCTGGTCGATGCTGCCCAGAAAGATGCTGTTGACGGTGTCCACGCTGATCCGCAGCAGCTGCTGGAGCATGATCGGAAAGGCCAGCGCCAGCAGGTTGCGGTAGAAATTCTTGTCCCGGACCAGTACCGCGTTCATCAGCCGGCCTGCTCCTCGCTCTTCTTCACCGCATCGACCAGCCAGCGGCGGAACTTCGGAACATCAATCTCGAGTGCGACCGAGACATTCGGCTTTTTGCCGCTGCGGCCCTTGAGGTCCACCGCGGTGTGGCCGCGGGTGAACTGCCCAAAGCACTCGACATCGACATAGCAGTCCTTACAGACAAGGCAGTCGGGGCAGAGCGCCGCGCCCAGCGCCAGCGCGTCGTGCATCAGCGCGTCCTCCTGACCCCTGTCACGGCGGCGGAACATGTAGTCCAGCAGATCGGCCACGAAGTTCGCAGCGCGGGTGCCGCAGCTGCGCAGCTCGGCGGCGTCCTCCTCGACCATCGCGGCCTTGAGGGTGACGTCCAGCCCGACCATCGTCATCGGGATGCCGCTCTCCATCACCACATGGGCGGCCTCGGGGTCAACCCAGATGTTGAACTCGGCGGTGGTGTTGACATTGCCGCCGACCGCGGCGCCGCCCATGAACCAGATGTGCTTGATCAGGCCGGGCAGATCGGGATACTGCAGCAGCGCGATCGCGATGTTGGTCATCGGTCCGATGACCAGCAGCTCGAGCTCGCCCTTCTCCTCCACCGCGACCTCGTGGATCAGCTGGGAGGCGATGCGGGGGTCAAAGTCGCTGCTCTTGGCCTCGGGCAGGGTCAGATCGCCCAGCCCGGTCGCGCCGTGGGTGCCGTCGCTCGAGTGCAGCCCGTTGTCCCGGAACGGATGGACCGCGCCCTTTGCCACCGGCACCTTCTGGCCGAGATACTCCATCAGGTTCAGGTTGTTGTGGCAGACATACTTGTGCTCGACATTGCCGTTGACCGAGGTGATCGCCCTGAGATCCACCTCCTCGCTGTACAGCGCGGCGATGATGGCGATCGCGTCGTCGGTCCCGGTGTCGCAATCAATGATAAACGGTCTCTTCTGCATGGGAATTCACCCTCCAATTCTTTTGCCGTTACTCTTACGCCAGCGAGAGCGCAACCTCCATCATCTGGGTGAAGGCGGTCTGCCGCTCCTCGGCGGTGGTGATCTCCTCGGGTCCGTCCGAGATGGTCACGATGCACAGGGCGTTGACCCCGGCCGCGGCGGCGTTGGTGTAGAGGGCGGCGGACTCCATCTCGCCGGCAAGGACCCCCATCTCGGCCCAGCTCCTGCCCTGGGGCAGGTCGACGCCGTAGAAGGTATCACCCGAGAGAACATTGCCCACATGGTACTTGTAGCCCAGCGCCTTGGCGCTGGCAACCGCCTTTTCGAGCAGCTCAAAGCTGCAGATCGGGCAGAAGGTTCCGGGCAGGCCCTGCAGCGCAGCGTAGTTGCTGGTGGTGCAGCTGCCCATCGCAAAGACCATCTCCCGCGCGTGGACATAGGGCTGCTGGGCGCCGGCGGTGCCGATCCGGATCAGATTCTTGCAGCCGTAGATGTGGATCAGCTCATAGCTGTAGATCCCCATCGAGGGGCAGCCCATGCCGGTGCCCATGACCGAGACCGGACGGCCCTTGTAGGTGCCGGTAAAACCAAACATATTGCGGGTGGTGTTGAACTGCCGGACATTCTCAAGATAGGTGTCGGCGATGAACTTCGCCCGCAGCGGATCGCCGGGCAGCAGGATGGTCTCGGCGATCTCCCCTACTTTTGCCCCGATGTGCGGGGTGGGTGCGGTCAGATTTTTTGACATTCCATGACTTCCTTTCTCGCTGTTGCCCTCCTCAGGCGAGGGAGAGCGCAACCTCCATCATCTGGGTGAATGCGGTCTGCCGCTCCTCGGCGGTGGTGACCTCGTCCGGGCCGTCCGAGATGGTCAGGATGCAGAGTGCATTCGCTCCGGCCGCGGCGGCGTTGGTGTAGAGGGCGGCGGACTCCATCTCGACCGCGAGAACGCCCATCTCGGCCCAGGTTCTGCCGTGGGGCAGGTCCACGCCGTAGAAGACGTCGGAGGAGAGGATGTTGCCGACATGGTACTTGTAGCCCAGTGCCTTGGCGCTGGCGACCGCCTTCTCGAGCAGCTCAAAGCTGCAGATCGGGGCAAAGGTGCCGGGCAGGCCCTGCATCGCGACATAGTTGCTGGTGGTGCAGCTGCCCATGCCGAAGACCATCTCCTTGACATGGACCTGCGGCTGCATCGTGCCGGCGGTGCCGATCCGGATCAGGTTCTTGCAGCCGTAGATGTTGATCAGCTCGTAGCTGTAGATCCCCATCGAGGGGCAGCCCATGCCGGTGCCCATGACCGAGACCGGACGGCCCTTGTAAGTACCGGTGAAACCGAGCATGTTGCGGGTCTGGTTAAACTGCTTGACGTTCTCGAGATAGGTGTCCGCGATGAATTTAGCCCGCAGCGGATCGCCGGGCAGCAGGATGGTCTCGGCAATCTCTCCTACCTGAGCCTGAATGTGCGGGGTCGGTGCAACCAATTTCGCCATAATCAAAACTTCCTTTCTTCGTTTGGTATTTTGAAGCGGCCGCTTGCCGCTGCAATGCATTTTAAATGCTCAGATCAACTTTGCGCTGTCGCCGAACTGCTCGACCTCGCTCCAGGTCGGAATGCTGTTGGCCGCGCCCTTCTTGCTGACCGCAAGGCTGCTGGCGAGACTCGCCATCCGCAGCGCTTCGGCCGCCGGCAGGCCCTTGGCGGTGCAGGCGAGGAAGTAGCCGCAGAAGGTGTCCCCCGCCGCGGTGGTATCCGCCACCGGCACATCGTAGATGCCGTGGCTCGCCCGCTCCTCCCCGAACTGGTAGAGCACCCCGTCCTTGCCGACGGTCAGCACGATCGCCGCTGCCGGGAACCGCTTTTTGAGGGCGGCGAGGATCTCCTCGTTGGTCTTCGCCTCCTCGCCGGCGAGCGCCTTGCCCTCCACCTCGTTGATGAGGTAGTAATCCACCAGCTCGAGCGGATACTGGAGCAGCGCCTCGCTGATGGGGGAGGCGTTGAAGGCGACCTTCATCCCCTTCTCCTTGGCGCGGCGAATCGCATAGGGAACGTTGTTGGTCTCGTTCTGGACCAGCAGCAGATCCCCCGCCTCAAAATTGGAGAGCGCGCTGTCGATGTACGCCTCGGTCAGCTCGCCGTTCGCGCCGGCCGAGATGATGATGCAGTTCTGCCCCTTCGGGGTGAGCTGAATGACCGCATGACCGGTGACCACCGGCAGGGTCTGAAGATAATCGGTGTGGACCCCGGCGTCCGCCATCAGCTGGCGCAGCCCCTCGCCGTCCTCGCCGATCGCCCCCGCGTGGTAAACCGTCGCCCCGGCGCGGGCCAGTGCGATCGACTGGTTGAGTCCCTTGCCACCGCTAAAAGTCTCCATCTTGGTCGAGGACAAGGTCTCCCCCGCCTCGACAAAATGCGGCACGCTGTACACCTTGTCGATGTTCAGCGAGCCAAGATTCAGAATCTTCACGCTTGTCTCTCCTTTCGTTGTGGCGATGCCGTACTCGCCCGTTTGACCAGTGTGCGGGGGATCAAATACTCTCTGGGAGGCCCCTCGTAATCGCCGCGCAGCCGCTCGAGCAGCGCGCTGACCGCAAGCCGTGCAAATTCGCCGCTGTCGTTGATGACCGAGGTGAGGGGCGGACTGCACAAATCGCTGTACTCGATGTTGTCCACCCCGGTCAGCGAGACGTCCTGCGGCACCCGGTACCCCCGCTCGAGCAGCGTCTGGAGCACCCCGAGCGCAATCAGATCATTGGCGCAGCAGACGGCGGTGGGCAGCGTGTCCAGCGCCGAAAAATAAGTACCGCTCTTTCTGCCCGAATCGCTGTCGAATCCCATCTCGAAGATGTATTCCCGGCGCACCGGAAGGCCCGCCTCCCGCATCGCCTGAAGATAGCCGTTCTTTCGGCTGAGCGCGATCGCCGTGTCGGGCGTCCCGCCGGCAAAGGCGATCCGGCGATGCCCCAGTTCGATCAGATACCGGGTTGCGAGATAGGTGCTCTGGTTGCGCACCCCGTGCACCGAATCGAACGGACAGGCGCCGTAGGAGTTGATCATGACCACCGGAACCCCGATCTTGCCCAGCTCATTGAGGATGGTCTGATGGGCCGAAACCGAGGCAAAGAGAATGCCGTCCGCCCCGATCGACTCCGCCAGGCCGAGGCAGGTCAGCTCCCGCTGAAAATCCGCGCCGGAGTCAAACAGGGTAACGGTGTAGCCCTCCCGCAGCAGGAGATTCTGGATCTTGTCCGCCATGCTGGAGTAAAAGGGATTTTGGATGTCCGGCACCACCAGCACGAGGTTGCGGCTCATCTTGGTCTTGAGGCTCTGGGCAATCCGACTGGGGCGGTAGTGAAACCGCTCCACCACCTCGCTGATCCGCGCCGCCGTCTGCTGATCTACATAGCCGTTGTTGTTGAGATAGCGGGAAACTGTGGCGGATGAAACGCCGGCTTCACGCGCGATATCCCGTATCGTGACCGCCTTCTTCATCCGCCTTTCTCCTTTTTTATGCTGTTGTGTAACCGTTTTCGCACCTGTATTATAAGGATTTTTCTATAGAAATGTCAATAGGTTTGCCCCGTTTTGTAACTAATTTATGCAGTTTTGCATAAATATGTCCGGCTTTTTATGTGTATCTCGCACAAGCCCCCGGGATGATCTTGCTCTCGGGACAAGAAACCGATTACAGATTCTGTCAAAAAACGGGACGCGCCAACATGGCGCGTCCCGTCTTGGTATTTATTCTTCCATCTGCCGGCCGAGAAAGGCCGCGGCCACCCCGAGCAGCCGGGTCTCGGTCTCGCCCGGCTCCCCGCCCAGCAGCGCAACCGATCCGACGATATCCCCGTGGGACAAAATCGGCGCGAGAACCGAAACCGGCAGCGGTGCACCGGGAAACGGAAAGAGGTTGCAGTCCTCCCCCAGCACCTGCAGCCGCCGCTCCTCCATCGCCTGTTCATAGCCGGGCGAGAGGGACTGGTCGAGAAACTCCTTGCGGGAGGCGCCGCTGGCCGCGAGGATGTGGTCCCGGTCGGTCACCAGAACCGCGCCGCTGACCGCCCGGGAGAGCACCTCCGCGTACCGGGCGGCAAAGGAGGAGAGCTCCCCCAGCGGACTGTACTTCTTGAAGATGATCTCCCCCGCACCGCTGACATAGATCTCCAGCGGCTCCCCGACCCGGATATGCAGGGTGCGCCGGATCTCCTTTGGAATGACCACCCTTCCAAGATCGTCGATCCGCCGAACGATTCCCGTTGCTTTCATATCGCCGTGTCCTTTCGTGCTGTTTCCAGATTTTTGAATCCCTGCAGAGTTCTTTTCAGGTTTTGTAATCAGTATCCGCAGATTTTTGCAGAATATACCATCCCGCTACCGGAACATCTGCGCCGCCAGCTGCAGGCTCTCCCCGGCCGGCTCCCCCGTTTCGGTGAAGGTCAGCTCCCCAAAGAGCATCTCGGGCTGCAGCAGCGCGAGATAGTCGAGAATCCGCTGGTAGTCGTAGATGTCGGTGGCGAGGATGTCGGTGTCAAGATCGCCGGAGGCACTGCGGAGAAAATCCGGGATCAGGGTGTTGAGCCGGTCCATCCCGGCGAGCAGAAATGCGCTGTAGATCCGTGCCCGCAGCCCGCCGGCCTTTTCCCCCGCCCGCTCGAGCAGCGCGGCCGCACCGTCGGCCGAGAGGGTGACCCGCTCGCCCTGACCGTCCAGCAGCGCCTGCCTGCCCGCGAGCTCCGGCCAGGAGACGTCCACCGTGATATTCCCCATCCGCTCCGCCAGCTCGATCAGGGTCTGCTGCGGCAGCGACAGATAGTGGTCGATCTCAATTTCGAGCAGCGCCGCAATCCGCTTTGCCGCGACGCCCGGCCCGGCATAGCCCTCCAGACCGGCGAGGGTGGTCTGCTCTCCATCCTCCCGCGTCATCGGCAGGTCGGCGGGCAGCGCGGCGACCGCGCACTTGCCCTGCAGCGCGTCGAACCGCAGCAGCAGAAAGGCGGCTTGGTCCCCCTGTACCACCACAAGCAGGTTCTTCGCGTCCCCCGCGTCGGGGCGGCGGACCGCGATTCCGACCCCTTCCCCCGCCGCGGGGGTGTCCGGGTCGCTGATCCCCGCGGTGCCGAGGAAGAGGGCCACCGCATAGAGGGGGATCAGCAGCCCCAGCGTCAGCGCAAAGCTGATCCAGAACGCCTTCCTTTTGCTCAACGCCCGATCCCCCTTTCGGGGTATATTCTCCCCAGCGGGGGAAAAATATATACCACACAGAACAAGGGAGGGACCTGTATGGCGAAAAAAAAGAAAAAACTGCGCCCGAAGGCAAAACAGCTGCTCGAGAGCATCACCGATCTGCCCGCCAGCCCGACCGATCCCGCCGGCAGCTACACCGGCCGGCCAGCCGACCCGGCGGAGCGGCCGGTGCAGGATGCGGACGATCTGTGACGCGGCGCAAAAAAATGGCGATCGCCCAAAAGAGCGATCGCCGTTTTCATTTTTGTCAGGGAACCAGATGGTTGAGATCCCGCGGGAAGAGGCTGGCCTGACGGATGTTCGCCAGGTCGCACAGCTTGGTGGTCAGCCGCTCCAGCCCGATGCCCAGACCGCCGTGGGGCGGCAGGCCGTACCGGTGCGCGGTGAGGAAACTCTCGAAGTCCTTCGGGTCCATTCCCCGCGCGCGCATCTTGGCCACCTGCATCTCATAGTCGTGGATCCGCTGGCCGCCGGTGGTGATCTCCAGGCCCCGGAACAGCAGGTCGAAACTGAACGCCTCCTTGGGATTCTCGGGATCATCCATGACATAGAACGGGCGCTTGACCGAGGGGAAGTGGGTCACAAAGACGAACTCACTGCCGCTCTCCCGCCGGATGTGGTCGCAGAGCAGCACCTCGTCGTCGGCGGTCAGATCGTTGCGGTTCTTGCCGCCGCCCACCGTCTTGAGGTAGGCCAGCGCGTCGGCGAACTTCACCGCCGGGATGGTCTCCACCTTGGGCAGGTGAATTCCGAGCAGCTCGATCTCGGGCTGGTAGTGCGCGGCGATGTACTCCATCACATGCCGCAGCATCGCGGTCTCCATGTTCATCACATCGTACATGTCCCGGATATAGCCCATCTCGAAATCGAGACCGACATACTCGTTCAGATGACGGCTGGTGTTGTGCAGCTCGGCGCGGTAGACCTCGCCGACCTCAAACACCCGGCCGAAGAAGGCGACGCTCATCTGCTTGTAGAACTGGGGGCTCTGGGCGAGCACCGCGTCATTGCCGAAATACTTCAGCCGGAAGACCTCGGCGCCGCCCTCGGCGCTGATCGCGGTGATCTTGGGGGAGTGGATCTCGGCGAAATCGTTGGCGAGCATAAACTCCCGAAAGCCGTTCTCGATGCCCTCCATGATCCGGAAGACCGCCCGCTCCCGCGGGTGGCGCAGCGAGACGGTGCGGTACTCGAGATTGGTGCCCAGCGTCGCCTTGAGATCCGGGTCGGCCATATTCAGCGGGTAGGCCGCCGCCGGCCGGGAGAGGACGGTGAAGTGGTCGAGCAGCAGCTCGACCCCTCCCGCCGCCCGTTTCTCGAGCCGGACGGTGCCCGCCGCCGAGACATAGCAGCCATCCTCCAGCTCGCCGAGCTGGTTCTTGCAAACCTTCTGGTCATAGACCGTCTGGATCAGATACCGGCCGGTGCGCAGGATGACAAAGGCGATGCCGCCCAGCTCCCGAATATTATGCACACAGCCCTCCACTGTGACCTGCTCTCCTTCCTTCTGCGCCAGCCGCTGCGGACTGGTGCAGCACAGAAGGCCTTCGCCTTTAACTTCCGCTGTCATCCTTCTCACCCTTTCCCGGCCATCCGGCCTTTTTCTCTTCCCGATCCTGCGCTGATTCTCTGTATCTTATGCAAAATCGACATTCCAATATTTTAGCAAAAAAGACGGCGTATTTCAACACCGTCCCGGAGCAAAGCGCGAATTTATTTCACTTTTTTCAGCTTTCAAGGGCGGTATAGAGCACCTTGCGGATCTGCTCCTTGGTGCAGCGCCCCTCGTGCAGTTTTTCCTCCCCCATAAAGTAGCAGGGCACATAGTAATAGTCGTACCGGTTTGCCAGCTCGGGCTGTTCGTTCTCATCAATCTGACGGATCGGGATCTGCCGCAGCCGCGGATCCTCCCGGCAGAGTTCCTCGGTAAACTGCTGCGCCATTCTGCAGTGCGGGCAGCCGCGCATCACAAACAGGGTCAGTTCCTTCATCTTTCCTCCCCCTTTGGGTTATTTTTTGTCAGTATATTTTTCATTATACCATCCGGTGCAAGGCATCCCGCAGCGGAATTCATCTTTTAGGCAAAATATCGGCAATTCGACCCGAGTCGCTTAACATATCGCGGGTTTTGTGTTACAATACTGAAAAACTTCTATGGTAAAATAAGGGAGGTGAACCGGGGTGCAGGAACTGCAGGGAACGTCGGCCTGCGTCGGTTTGGCGCTGGGCCCGGCAAAGGTATTGCGGCGCCGGACCTCTCCGCTGGTGCGGATTGTCCAGGAACCGCTGCGGGAGACCTCCTTGTTTGAGGCGGCGGTGGTGGTTGCGAAGGACGAGATCGCCCAGCTGAGCGAGCGCGCCTCGGCGCGGGACAAGGCGATCTTCACCTTTCAGATCGAGGTACTCAGCGACCGCGGCCTGCTGGATGAGATTCTCAGCCACATCGCCGCCGGGACCGGAGCCGCCGCCGCGGTGGAGCGGGCCGCAAGTCTCTATGCGGCGAAGATCCGCAGCATTCCGGACGAGTACCTCTCCCAGCGCGCAGGGGATATTCAGGATGTCTGCCGCCGGGTGGTGGATATCCTCGACGGCCGTCCGCGGGAGCAGCTGATCCTCGACAAGCCCTGTGTCCTGATCGCGGATGAGCTGCTGCCCAGCGACCTGATCTCCGCCGACCGCAGCCTGCTGCTCGGGGTGATCACCGCCGGCGGATCGACCCAGAACCACGCCTCGATCATCGCCCGCACCTTCGGCATCCCGACCGTCGTGCTGGCCGGGCCGAAGATCCTGACGGCGACCGACGGCACCATCTGCGCACTGGACGGCGCGACCGGGCAGATCATCATCGATCCGGATGAGGCGACCTATGCCCGCTACTCCCACCGGATTCATCTGGCGCGCCGGCGCAGCGTTCTGCTGGAACGGCTGCGGGACGCCCCCTGCGTCACCCGGGACGGGGTGCGGATTCACCTGTATGCCAACTGCAGCGGACCGGAGGATATCGAAAAGGCCATCGCCCAGGGCGCGGAGGGGGTCGGCCTGCTGCGCAGTGAGTTCCTCTTCCTCGGCGGCGCGGCCCCCAACGAGCAGCAGCAGTACAGCTTTTACCGCGACTGCCTGAAAGCGGCCGCGGGGCGGCCGGTGACCATCCGCACCCTCGACATCGGGTCGGACAAGTCGGTGGCCGGGCTGACGACGGAGGAGCCCAATCCCGCGCTCGGTCTGCGCGGGGTGCGGTTCTCCCTCGCGCGGGAGGACCTGTTCCACCCCCAGCTCGCCGCGCTGCTGCGGACGGGGCTGGAGGGGCCGCTGCGGGTGATGTTCCCGATGATCGCCACCCCTGAGGATCTCTCCCGGGCGCTCGCGGCGGTCGACACCGTCCGCCGGCAGCTGACCCGGCGGAGGGTCCCCTTCTGCAGCGAGATGCCCTTCGGCATCATGGTCGAGACGCCGGCCTCCGTCCTGCTGGCGGAGGAGCTGGCGCAGAAGGCCGCCTTCTTCAGCATCGGCACCAACGATCTGACCCAGTACCTCCACGCGGCGGACCGGATCAATCCGGCGGTCGTGGACTATTTCACCCCCGCCTCCCCCGCGGTTCTGCGGTCGCTGCGGATGGTGCTGGACGCGGCGGAGCAGCAGGGAATTCCCGTCTCGGTCTGCGGGGAGTCCGCCGCCGATCCCGACACCGCGCTGCTCTATGTTCAGTCTGGAATCCGTCGGCTCTCCCTCTCCCCTCCCGCGCTGCTTGAGGTCAAGGCGCGGCTGATGGATGAGAACGTGCTGATGGGTTAATCAATGCCGGTCCTGCCGGCAATAAAAGGAGTATACTATGGCAGATTATGTAATCATCACCGATTCCACCGGAGATCTCTCCGCCTCGCTGGTCAAGGAGATGGAGGTCACGGTTCTTCCGATGGAGTTCTCGGTCTCCGGAGCTACCTACCACAACTATCCCGACAACCGCGAGCTCTCGGCAGAGGACTTCTATGCCCGGCTGCGCGGCGGCGAGATGGCAACCACCGCCCAGCTGAACACCGCGGCCTATATCGACGCCGCGGTGCCCTTCCTCGAGAATGGGACCGACGTGCTGTTTCTGGTCTTCTCCTCGGGTCTGTCCGGCAGCTACAACTCCAGCCGGATGGCGGTGGAGGAGCTGCGGGAGCGGTTCCGCGAGCGGAGGATCCGCACCGTCGACACCCTTGCCGCCAGCATGGGCGAGGGGCTGCTGGTCTGGCACGCGGCGATGCGGCGCAAGGCGGGCGAGAGCCTCGACGCGGTGGCCAACTGGGTCGAGAACAACCGCAACCGGCTGTGCCACTGGTTCACCGTCGACGATCTGCACTTTCTGCGCCGGGGCGGCCGGGTGAGCGGCGCCGCGGCGGTGATGGGCACCATGCTGAACATCAAGCCGGTGCTGCATGTCGACGACGAGGGCCACCTGATCCCGATGGAGAAGGTGCGGGGCCGCCGGCAGAGCCTGGACGCGCTGGTGCGGCATCTGGACGAGACGATCGCCGAGGGGGAGAACGCCACCATCTTCCTCAGCCACGGGGACTGCGCGGCCGACGCGGAATATGTCGCCTCCAAGCTGCGGGGCCGCCACGGCATCGAGCGGGTGGAGATCAACTTCATCGGCCCGGTGATCGGCGCCCACTCGGGACCCGGCACCGTCGCGCTGTTCTGGATCGGCAGCAAGAAATGACAAAAAAGGGATCGGATCCCGGCGAAGAGGCGCCGGTCCGATCCCTTTTTTTGCCCTGTTTTCTCTATCGCAGCGCCTCTGCCCAGTCCTCCCTCAGCTCCTGCGCCTGGGTCTCGAGCGCCGCGCGGTCGGCCAGCAGATATCCCCGCTGCCGCTTTTGCAGCCAGCCGCGCCGGACAAACTCCCCCAGCGTCTGCTGCAGATGCCGGTAGCTGACCCCGAGATATTGACAGGCGTCGATGTTCCGCTCCTGATACCAGTCCCCCTGTGCGGCCATCAGGATGTAAAAGGCCAGCCGGTTGGACAGCGGGTAGGTCTGCGCCTGTGCCAGCGCCCGCGCCCGGCGGCGCTCCTTCTCCGCGAGGATCCGGCACAGCCGCAGCAGAAAGACCGGATCGGCGAGCAGCCGGGCGCGGCAGCGGCCGAGATCCAGCGCCAGCAGCCGGCAGCAGCTGACCGCCTGTGCCGCGATCGCGGTGCGCCCCGGTTTGAGCAGCTCCAGCTCTCCGAGAAAGCAGGGCGCCTGCAGAAAATCCAGCGCGAAGATCTTGCCGTTGGGCAGCGTCTGGGACAGCTTGACCCGCCCCTGTACAAGGTAGTAGAGCCGGTTTGGCCGGTCCCCTTCCCGCAGGATCCACTCCTTCGGCGCCGCGCAGAACAGCGCGGTGTCCTGCGTGACCGAAAAGGAAAAGTTTCCGGCAAATCCGCTCTCCCGGACAAGGCGCTGCAGCATCTCTTGATCCTGACTCTGTTTCAGCTTTTTCCCTCCTCTTTTCGGAGAAATCTCCTATTTTCAAAATCCTTTTTTGTTCTAGAATGAAACCATCAGCCGGGTCGGCGGATCCCCTGCCGCGGCCCGCGGTCTCTTTTGTGGAAAGGATGCGATGAGATGGAAAAAATCAAGATGATTCTCGACTGCGACACCGGTCACGACGACGCGATCGCGCTGATGGTCGCCGCCCGCCACCCGGCGATCGAGCTGCTGGGGGTGACGGTGGTCGCCGGCAACCAGACCCTCGACAAGACGCTGCCCAACACCCTCAAGGTCTGCCAGGCGGTCGGGATCGACTGTCCGGTCTTTGGCGGCATGTCGCTGCCGCTGGTGCGGGATCAGATCACCGCCGGCAGCGTTCACGGGGAGAGCGGGCTGGACGGGCCGGTCTTTCCGCCGCTGACCCGCAGGGCCGAACCCGGCCACGCGGTGGAGTTTTTGATCCGCACCCTGCTGGCCTCGGAGGGTGACATCACCCTCGTCCCGGTGGGCCCGCTGACCAACATCGCCGCGGCGATGCGGCTGGCGCCCCAAATTCTGCCCAAGATCCGGCAGATCGTCCTGATGGGCGGCGCCTACGGGCTGGGCAACACCACCCCGGCGGCCGAGTTCAACCTCTTTGCCGACCCCGAGGCCGCCCACATCGTCTTCTCCTCCGGGGTGCCGCTGGTGATGATGGGTCTGGACCTCACCAACCAGACCGTCTGCACGATGGACATCATCGAGCGGATGGAGGCGCTGGGCAACCGCGCCGGCAAGCTGTTCGGGGAGATCATGCGGTTCACCTTCAAGACCCAGCAGGAGGTCAACGGGCTCGCGGCGGGGCCGGTACACGACGTGACCTGTGTCGCCTGGCTGGTTGCCCCCGAGCTCTTCACCCTCCGAGAGGCCAGGGTCGAGATCGATCTCTCCCACGGCCCCTGCTACGGGCGGACCGTCTGCGACTTCGTGCTGCGGGACGGCAAAAAGCCGAACTGCCGGGTCGGCATCACGCTGGACCGGGCGCGGTTCTGGGATCTCGTCGCCGAGACCCTCGCGCGGTACGAATAAGCGATGCTGCAAAAACTGCCTGAGAAACTCTCAGGCAGTTTTTTTATTCCAGTGTGATGATTTCAGAGCGCAGCGGCCGGGGCAAAATCTCCTCAGCCGGATCGGGCCAGCCGAAGGCCACCGCGCCGCAGATGACCATCTGCCGGTCAAATCCGTAGTTCTCCAGCAGCTCGGCGAGGTCCGGCGCATCCTCCAGCGTCGCGAACTGATCCACCCAGACCGAGCCCAGACCAAAGCTCTGGGCGGCGAGCATCATATTCTCGAGCACGCAGCCGGCGTCCGCCCGCCGCTCGAAGTTCTCCCGCCGGTCGAGAAACAGCACCACCAGCGGGGCGCCGAAGAAGTTGTGATCCGCCTCCACCCCGCCGAGATGCCGGGCGGTCAGCGCCACCAGTGCCCGGCGGGCGCGGGGGCCGAGCTTGCAGAGGACAAAGCTCTGCCGGTCCCAGGCGTTCGGCGCAAGCCGGCCGGCCTCAAAGAGCGCCTGCTCCATCTGCTGCGGGACCTCCTTTTCGAGGTAGGCCCGCACGCTGCGCCGCGCGCGAATCACCCCGAGGACCGGATTCTGTCCCTCACTCCGCATGGGCCGCGGTCTTGAGGGCGAGCTGGACCAGGTCGTCCATCGTGTGGGCGGGATCCCGGTCGGGCAGCTCGACGAAGATCTCGTTGCCGTTCTCATCGTACCGGATGCCGGTGGTGAT
>DXIA01000072.1 GCA_019113125.1 Candidatus Pygmaiobacter gallistercoris
CGGTTGAGAAGATTCTGGTACTTGTGCAGCTGCTGACCCATCTGCTGCCACTTTCTGCGTCGGCGAACTTCAGCCAGTAAGCCATACTTCTTCATAACGCGGAGGATGGTTTTCGGATTGTGGTGGATTCCCACATTTCCTCCCAGCCACTGCCACATCCGTCGGTAGCCGTAGGTGTGGAAACATTTGTCTTGTTGCTGGCAGATTATTTCAGCAAGAGCCGCATCCTTTTGCGGACGCCTCATCCGTTTTACAAAGCTGTAATAGCCACTTCTGGATACTGCGAAGAATTGACACATGACAAGTACAGGATACTGCTCCCGATGACGGTAAATCACTGCATACTTTGCCCTTGATCTCACTTCCTTCCTGTGGATTGCAGAAAATCCCGCAGCAGTTCATTCTCCATTCGCAAGCGCCGGATCTCGTATGCCTGTTCCGCTACAATATCTTTTGGTTCGGCATCTTTTCTCGGACGTCCTTTGGGCCGCGGAAGAATTCCATTTTTTAGCTTACGTTCTTTTCTTCGCTCACGCTCAAGCAGCCTTTTTACCACCTGCTTATCCTGAAAGCCAAAGTGCTCTGCCACTTCTCTCTGCGTTTTTCCCTCTGCTAGCATAGTTTCAATTTCCGGTAACAATTCCTGCACGTGCGTATATTTTCGTTTACTCATAGCAAGACCCCCTGATGTAGTACTTATATTTTCCTACATCAGGGGGTCTTTTGTCTATTGTCCGTTTTTACTGGTTCAGTTCACCGAGAGTGAGGGCCTTATTTTGTCCAGTCATCGGCAGCGCGCCGGGGCGTTCCTCTCCGCTGCGGCCAAAGCGCAGGGCCGCACCTCTCCCCAGTCGATCAGGCCAAAGCGGTGGAGCGGCGGGCGGCGGCATCCGGGCCGGGGCGGCGCAGCGGCAAAAATGCCGCCCGCCGGTGACGGGGTGTGCGGGGACGCGTCCCCGCAGGTCTTCCTCGCCCTTGCCCTGTGTGCCCTTGACCTGCGCCCTTGCCCTGTGCCCATCCCCTTCTCGTCCTATCACAAAAAGCCCCTGTGGATCCCTTTTCGGATCCACAGGGGTTTTTGTCTTAGTCCTTATCCGGCAGCGCGAGGGCAATGGAGAGCTCGCGGAGCTGTTTTTCGTCCACCGTCTCGGGGCAGCCGCTCATCGGCTCGCCGGCGTTCTGCACCTTCGGGAAGGCGATGACGTCCCGGATCGAGTCGAGGCCGAGCATCAGCATGACCAGCCGGTCAAAGCCGAAGGCCATGCCGCCGTGGGGGGGCGCACCGTAGCGATAGGCGTCCATCAGGAACCCGAAACTCTCGCGGGCGCGCGCCTCGGTAAACCCGAGGGCCTTGAGCATCCGCTGCTGCAGCTCGGGATCGTTGATCCGGATCGAGCCGCCGCCCACCTCGCAGCCGTTGAGCACCATGTCATAGGCCCGCGCGCGGACCCGGGCCGGGTCGGTCTCGACATAGTCGAGATCCTCCTCGTTGGGCATCGTAAACGGGTGATGCTTTGCCATGAACCGGCCCTCCTCCTCCGAGTACTCGAAGAAGGGGAAATCGGTCACCCAGAGGAAATCAAACCGATTCTTGTCGATCAGATCAAACTTCTTCGCGATCTCGAGCCGCAGCGCGCCGAGGGCGGCAAAGACGACGTCGTCCTTTCCGTCGGCCACCACCAGCAGCACATCCCCCTGCTCGAGGTCCGCCGCAGCCCGCAGCGCCGCCTTCTCCTCGGGGGTGAGGAACTTCTCAAAACTCGAACTCTCCGCCTCCGAGGTCCATCTGGTATAGGCAAGGCCCTTCGCGCCGTAGGTGCGGACCACCTCGGTCAGCTTGTCGATCTCCTTGCGGGTCAGCTTGTCGGCGAGCCCCTTGGCATTGATGCAGCGCACGCTGCCGCCCGCCTCGAGGGCGCCCGAGAAGACCCCAAAGCCGCAGCCCCGGACCACATCCGAGACATTCTTCAGCTCGAGGCCGAACCGGGTGTCCGGCTTGTCCGAGCCGAACCGCTCCATCGCCTCGGCATAGGGCATCCGGAGGAAGGGGGTCTTGACCTCGACGCCGAGGATCTCGGCAAAGAGCTTTTTGATCAGCCCCTCGTTCATCGTCTCGATGTCGTTCTCGTCGACAAAGGACATCTCCATATCCACCTGGGTGAACTCGGGCTGGCGGTCGGCACGCAGATCCTCGTCCCGGAAACACCGGACGATCTGGAAATACCGGTCAAAGCCGGAGAGCATCAAAATCTGCTTGTAGAGCTGGGGGGACTGGGGCAGCGCGTAGAACCGCCCCGGCTGCACCCGGCTGGGCACCAGATAATCCCGCGCGCCCTCGGGGGTCGACTTGATCAGCATCGGGGTCTCGATCTCGCAGAAATGATGGTCGCAGTAGTAGCTGCGGATCAGCTGGGCAATCTTGGAGCGCAGCACGATCGGCCGGTGCGCCCCCTCCCGCCGCAGGTCGAGATACCGGTACTTGAGGCGCAGATCGTCCTTGACCTTGACCTCGTCCCGGATCTCAAAGGGCGGGGTCTCGGCCTCGCTGAGCACCCGCAGCCCGGTCACATACAGCTCGAGCTCGCCGGTCGGGATGGCCGGGTTCGGGCTCTCCCGCAGCCGCAGGGTGCCCCGGGCCAGCAGGACATACTCGCTCTTGAGGGATGCCGCCTTGGCAAAGACCTCCCGGTCGGTGCCGTCGTCAAAGGCGAGCTGCAGGATGCCGGTGGTGTCCCGCAGATCGGCAAAGATCACCCCGCCGAGGTTGCGGCTCTTCGCGATCGAGCCGGCGACGGTGATCTCCTGCCCGACCTGTTCCTTCGTGACCTCGGCGCAGTAGTCGGTGCGCCGCCAGTCCCCCATCTTCTCCTTCATCACGCTTCCTCCTTCTCAAATCCGGCGGTCACGGCAGCGAGCCCGTCCCGCGCGAGGGCGGCGAGCTCGATCTCGATCTCGGCGCCGTCCGCCATCCGCTTGAGTTTCGCCCTGCCGGTCGCGACCTCGTCCTCCCCCAGCACGACGACATACTGCGCGCCGATCTTGTTTGCATACTTCATCTGGGGCTTGAGCCCGCGGCCCATCAGGTCGGTCTCGGCCCAGAGCTTTCGCTCCCGCAGCGCCGCGGCGATCCGCTCGGCGAGGGCGCGGCCCGCCTCCCCCATGCTGCAGAGGTAGAGATCCGGGGTCCGGTCGGGGGCAAACTCCACCCCCTCGGCCTCCATCACCATCAAGAGGCGCTCGATCCCCATGCCAAAGCCGATGCCGGGGGTCGGCTTGCCGCCGAGCTCCTCGACCAGGCCGTCGTACCGGCCGCCGCCGCAGACCACCCCCTGCGCGCCGGCGCCGGTGTGGACAAATTCAAAGACGGTGCGGGTGTAGTAGTCGAGCCCCCGGACAATCGTCGGGTTCTCGACATAGGGGATCCCGATGTTCGCGAGCCCCGCCCTGACCTTTGCAAAGTGGTCGCGGCAGTCCTCGCAGAGATACTCCCGCATCAGCGGGGCGCCCTTCGCGATCGCGCTGCAGATCGGGCTCTTGCAGTCGAGGATCCGCAGCGGGTTGCGCTCGAGCCGGGCGCGGCAGGTGTCGCAGAGCTCGTCGATGTGGCCGGCGAAGTACTCCCGCAGCGCGGCGTGGTACTTCGGCCGGCAGTGGGGGCAGCCGATCGAGTTGAGCTGCAGCTCGACCTTTTTGAGCCCCGCCGCCCGGATGCAGGCCGCCGCCGCCGCGATGACCTGGACATCCGCCTGTGGCTCGGCGGCGCCGAACATCTCGATGCCGAGCTGGTGGAACTCCCGCAGCCGGCCGGACTGGGGCTTTTCATACCGGAAACAGCTCTGCAGATAGTAGGCCCGCACCGGCAGCGCGCCGGCGAGCAGCCCGTGCTCCAGCACCGCCCGGACGGTGCCGGCGGTTCCCTCCGGCCGCAGCGTGATGCTCCGCCCGCCCTTGTCGTTGAAGGTGTACATCTCCTTGCCCACCACGTCGGTGGTCTCCCCGACGCCGCGGGTGAACAGCTCGGTCGCCTCGAAGGTCGGCAGCCGGATCTCCTTGAATCCGTAGGCCGCGACCGTCTGCTGCAGCGCCCGCTCGAGCTGCTGCCAGCGGTAGCTCTCGGCAGGCAGCAGGTACTTGGTGCCCTTCTGGGCGGTGATCTTTTCCATCTGTTGTGGTTCCTCCTCGCCGGGCCAGCCGGCCCGTGATACTGTCTTAGTGTACCGCGGCGGCGGCGGAATGTCAACGCCGCCGCCCCCAAACAAAAAGCAGCCCGGGGCCCTGTGTTCCCGGACTGCAAAAAGAGCGTCTCAAACCTTCGGATTGACGATGTTGCGCCAGTCGAGGTCGCCCCGCTCGAGACCGTGGATCAGCACCTCGGCGGTGGCGATGTTGGTCGCGACCGGGATGTTGTGCACGTCGCACAGCCGCAGCAGGTTGAGCTCGTTGGGCTCGTGGGGCTTTGCCGAGATGGGGTCGCGGAAGAAGAGCAGCAGGTCGATCTCGTTGCAGGCGATCCGGGCCGCGATCTGCTGGTCGCCGCCGTGGGTGCCGGGCAGAAAGCGCTGAATCGTCAGCCCGGTCGCCTCGCTCACCAGCTTGCCGGTGGTGCCGGTCGCGACCAGCTTGTGCTGGCTGAGCACCCGGCAGTAGGCGATGCAGAACTGCACCATCAGCTCCTTTTTGGAATCATGTGCGATCAGCGCGATATTCATAATCTATCTGCCTTCTTCCTTTCTGTGTAGTCGTCCGTCAGCGGACCGCCAGCGGGACCTCCTCGCCGATGATCCGGCGGGCGATATTGTCGAGCGCGGCGCCGCAGCGCCCCTCGGTGAGCGGCCGGCCCTCGGCAGCCGCCGCCGCGAGGGCGGCGCTCTCGGGTACCACCCCGATCAGCTGGGCGCCGACGGTGTCGATGCACTCGTCGAGATCCCGGATCGGATTTCTCTCGGCCACCCGGTTGAGCAGCAGCCGCACCCGGGGGATCCCGGCCTCGAAGAGGCTGTCGGCGACGATCCGCCCGTCCCGCACCGTGACCGGGTCGGGGGTGGTCACCACCAGCGCGGCCGAGGCAGCCCCCTCGGCCGCCGTGAAGGCCTCGCCGAGCCCCGCCGCGGTATCCAGTAAGATGTAGTCAAAGCTTGCCGCCATCCGGCCGGTCAGCAGCCGCAGCTGCTCGGGCCGGATGCAGCCCCCGCTGTAGGGTGCGCTGATGAGGAACAGCCCGGGAAAGGCGGGGCTCTCGACCACCGCCTTGTCGGGGTCGCAGCGGCCGGAGAAGATGTCCTCGAGGTCGTAGACCGTCCTGCCGCAGACCCCGGCGATCAGGTCGACGCTCCGCAGCCCGCTGTCCAGCTCGACCAGCAGCACCCGCCGGCCGTGGGCGGCAAGCCGCCCGCCGAGATGCACCGCGAGGGTGCTCTTGCCGGTGCCCCCCTTGCCGGAGGCGATCATCAGCACCTCTCCCGTTGTCCTCGCCCCTTTTTGCCCAAAATGGCGCTATTGTTCCACAATACTGTCATTATACCACAAAAGCCGGCGGGGCACAACTGGCATTTTATCCCGAAACCGGCGCAAAAAATCGTGCAAACCGGCTTATCTGGCCGGTTTGCACGTTTTTACGCCACTGCGTCAGGGCAGCAGTGTATCATCCCCAACCGCGGCGCTGCTCTCGTTCTTGTCGACATAGTAGGCGTCAAAGACGTCCCGCACCGACCGGGCCAGCTGGTAGCCGTCGCCGGCGACCTCGGCCACCGCCCCGATCGCGAGCTCCGGCTCCTCGACCGGGCCGTAGGCGACAATCGTCGCGTTGTACTCCTTCTTGCCATACTGGTCGTACCTGCCGTTCTCCGCCGTGCCGGTCTTGCTGGCGATCTGGTACTGGTAGTTGCCGAGGAACTGCTCGGCGGTACCGGTGCGGCTGGCCATCAGCATGCCCTGCTCGACCTGATCAAAGGCGGCGGTGATGGTCGCCTCGTCCCCCTCGGCCTTGGCCGCGACGGTGACCGGGGTCTCCTCGATCAGCTGCGAGAAATCGTAGCTGCGGATCGCCGCGACGAGGTGGGTGCGGTAGCGGGTGCCGTTGTTCGCGATGGCGGCGGCGTAGGTCGCCAGCTGCACCGGGGTGAGCTGGGTGTCCTGCTGGCCGATCGCGGCCTGCACCACGTTGCCCTGCTGCCAGTCCTCGCCGGTCGCCGAGAGGTGGTACTCGGGGGTGGAGAGGTTGCCGGTCGACTCGCCGACCTCAAGGCCGGTCTTCTGGCCGAGGCCGAGGGTGGAGGCCATCGCGTTGAAGGTGTCCAGCCCCAGCCGCCGGCCGAGGTCGTAGAAGAAGATATTGCAGGAGTCCCGCAGCGCGGTGCGGACGTTCTCGTTGCCGTGGCGGTGGGTGCAGTTGGGCTGGTAGTCGCTCCAGTAGGTGTATCTGCCGGTGCAGTTGTAGGTGGAGTCGGGGGTGATGGCCCCCTCGATCAGCCCGGCGGCCGCGACCGAGCACTTGAAGGCGGAGCCCGGCCGGTAGAGCCCGGTAAACGCCCGGTTGAGCAGCGGCAGCAGCGGGTCGTTTGCGTATTCGCTGTAGTTCGAGCTGTAGAGGTTGATGTCGTAGCTCGGGTAGGTCGCGGCGGCGAGCACCCCGCCGGTCTTGACATCCAGCACCACCAGCGCGGCGCCCTCGGCCTCCCCCTCCCGGTTGGCCTTGGCGGTGCTGCGCAGCACCATGACCTGGTTCTCGAGGATCTCCTGGCACTGGCTCTGCAGCTCTTTGTCGATGGTCAGCACGACGGTGTCCCCCGGGATCGGGTCGACGACGGTGGTCGAGAGGACGCTGCCGGTGCGGGTCAGCTCGATCTGCATCTTGCCGTCGACCCCCTTGAGGGTGCTCTCATAGGCCAGCTCGATGCCGCTCTTGCCGACAAGATCGCTCATCTGGTAGTTGTCCTTGTCCTTGTAGGTCGACTCCCACTCCTCGGCATAGATCTTGCCGATCGTCCCGACGATGTGGGGCATCAGGGTCGAGTCGGGGTAGCTGCGGACCGTCCCCTCCATCACATAGATGCCCGGCAGGTCGAGGTTGTTCTCCTTGACCGTCGCGACCGTCTTCATCGAGACGTCGCTGGCGAGGACAAACGGGGTGACGTTCGAGTACTCCTCGTACTCCATCTGGTAGCGGATGCCGCCGACGATCCGCCGGTACTCCTCGTCGACCTCCCCGAGGCCGTACCGCTCGACCATCCGGTCCCAGACGTTCTGGGCGGTCGCATAGCCGGCAAGGCCGAGGGTCTGTTTCATCTTATCGACGTCGGCGTCCCGCCCCTCCTCAAACTGGTAGGGGGCGGCGTCCGAGAGGGGGGTCTCGTCGTTCCAGCTCTCCCCCGCCGCCGAGAGGATCCCGACCATCCGCACCAGCACCTCGTTGAGCTGGTCGTCGGGCAGCAGCGGCTTGATGATCCAGAGGTGGTAGGCCGCCCGGTTGGTCGCGATCGCCCGGCCGTACCGGTCGACGATCTCCCCCCGCGCGGCGGGCAGCGGCAGCTCGATCAGGGTGGTGGAGGCCGCCTTGTCGAGGTTCTCGGCCCCCTCGACCACCTGCAGCTGAAACAGCTTTGCCACAAAGATGCAGAGCACCGCCGCCACCCCGACCAGCAGCAGAATCGCCCGCCGGTGCAGCTTTCCCCGCTCCTTCATCCTTCGCCCTCCTTTTTACTCAGAAAATTGATCCAGCGCCCGGTCGAACCGGTCCCCGATCCGAAAGACAACCCAGCGCAGCGGCAGGCTGACCAGCGCGGTCAGCAGCAGGGTGGGCAGGCTCCGGCGCAGAAACAGCGCCCCCACCCCGCTGTAGCCGTGCAGCAGGTAGTGGAACAGCAGATCGGTGCCGGTCAGCACCAGCGCCGCGGCGGTGCACAGCGCCAGCAGGTTGAAGGCCGACCCCCGCAGATAGAGGGCAACCAGCGCCCCGACGACAAAGCAGACCGCCATCAGCTGGATCGCAAAGAACCCGCCGGTCCGCCCGCTCGCAAGGTCCCACAGCAGCCCGGCCGCCGCCCCCCAGAGCGCGCCGGGGAACACCCCCTCCCGGGCCGCGATGCAGACCGCGAGGGGCAGCAGAAAGATCGGCTTTGCCCCGAAAAAGGCGAGAAAGCCGGGGGTGGTCTGCATCAGGTAGCAGACCAGCAGCGCCACGGCGTAGCACAGCTGCCGGCTGACCTTCAGCATCGCCAGCTTGTGGGAGTCCATCCCCCCGCCTCCTTTCCTCGGTGCAGTGATTGCATTATTCGGTGAACTCGGTGATGACCATCACCGTCCGCACGCTCTCGATGTCCTCATACGGCTCGATGACCGCGACCATCGACTTGCCGCTCGGCTCGAGGTAGACCTCCTTGACGGTGCCGACCGCGAGCTGTTTGGGAAAGACGCCCCCCTCGCCGGTGGTGATCACCTCGTCCCCGGCGGCGGCGAGGGTGTCCCGGGGCAGCAGGGTCATCGCGCAGAGTTTCTCCATCGCGAGCTCGCCGTCCCCGCCCACCAGGCCGATGTCCCCGGTCCGGCTGACCATGCAGCCGACCGAGACGCTGGGGTCGAGAATCGTCGCGACCTTGGCGTAGTTCGGGCCGACCTCGATCACCCTCCCGACGATGCCGGCGGCGGTGATGACGCAGTCCTTGACCTCGATGCCGTGGCGGCTGCCCTTGTCGATGGTGAAGGCGTAGTACTTCTCCATCGGGTCCCGCCCGATGACATTCGCGTTGACGATCTGCCGGTCGGGGAACTCCTCCTTGATCTCCCAGGCCTGGCGCAGCTGCTCGACCTCCCGCTTGATCAGGTCATAGTCGACCAGCTGCTCCCGCAGCGCGGCGTTCTCGGCGGTCAGCTCCTCGTTCTCGGCGATGATCTGGTCGATCCGGACATACTTGTCGACGAACCCCTCCACCGCCGACGAGACGGCCGAGGTCACCCGCTGCAGCGGGACCATCACCGCCCCGAGCAGCTCCTCGGGGGCGGCCGAGAGCCGGCCGTTCGCCGCGGCATAGGTCATCATGCCGGCCAGCAGCACCAGCACCACCAGCAGCACCTTGAATTTTACCGATGCAAAAAAGTCTTTCACGAAGGTTTCCTCTCTTAGGAAAAGGCGGCCGCCGGGCCGCAGCCGGGTCGGGAGTCTCCCGCCCGGCGGCCCCGACCGCCGCCTCTCCTGTCACATTTCTCAGAACTTGCGCTCCGCGTCGGCCACGACCTCCGCCAGCAGATCCATGTTGTCCAGCACCAGGCCCGCGCCGGTGGCCACGCAGTCGAGCGGGGTCTCGGCGACATGCACCTCGATGTCGGTGTAGCTGTTGACCAGCTGATCCAGCCCCCGCAGCAGCGCGCCGCCGCCGGTGAGCATGATGCCGTGGTCGATGATGTCGGCCGCCAGCTCGGGCGGGGTCCGCTCGAGGGTCTCCTTGATCGCGTCGACCACCCGGTGCAGCGGCTCGTCGAGCGCCTCCCGGATCTCCTCGCTGTGGACGGTGATGTTCTTGGGCAGCCCGTCGACCAGGTTGCGGCCCTTGATGTCGATGCTCGACTCCTCCTCGAGCTTGTAGGCAGAGCCGATCTCGATCTTGATCAGCTCGGCGGTCCGCTCGCCGATGAGCAGGTTGTACTTGCGCTTGATGTAGGCGATGATCGCGGCGTCAAAGGCGTCGCCGCCCACCCGCACGCTGCGGGCGGCCACGATACCGCCCAGACTGATCACCGCGACCTCGCTGGTGCCGCCGCCGATGTCGACCACCATGCTGCCGGTCGCCTCGGAGACCGGCAGACCGGCGCCGATCGCCGCCGCCATCGGCTCCTCGATGACCATGACCTGCCGCGCGCCGGCCTTGAGGCTGGCCTCCCGCACCGCGCGCCGCTCGACCTCGGTGACCCCCGACGGGATGCAGATGACCACCCGGGGCCGGTTGAACAGGCTGGTGCCGCAGGCCTTCTTGATGAAGATCTGCAGCATGCTCGAGGCGATGTCGAAGTCGGCGATGACCCCCTCCTTGAGGGGGCGGACCGCGACGATGCTGCCGGGGGTGCGGCCGATGACCTCCTTGGCCTCATGGCCGACATACCGCACCGTGTCGGTCTTGGTGTCCACCGCGACGACGCTGGGCTCCCGCATGATGATCCCCTTGCCCTTCATGTAGACCAGGGTGTTCGCGGTGCCGAGATCGATTCCAATATCCTTGTTAAACATCCTAACTCACGCACTCCTATCCGATCGCAAGGCCCCCGCGGGGGCCGGGTTTTCGCAATTTTTGCGGCCTGCCCCATCGGCACAGACCATAACAGTCTTATTATAACCGCAGTTTTTCGGTTTCTCAACAAAATCCACAAAATTTAACAAAATCTTTTGATTCTTGTCCCAAACCGACTCAATTTTCCGCGCCCGGCGGCGCGGACAGCGGGCGGCCGCTCACCCGGTCGGCTCCTCTCTTGTCAGGCTGCGCACCCAGCGCCCGCTCTTGACCCGGGCGAGGCCGAGGAAGGTCTTGACGATGTTGTCGCTGCGCAGCAGCACGAAGACCAGCGCCGCCGGCAGCTCGAGGACAAACGCGCCGACGAGGCCGAGCGGGATCGCGATCACCCAGAGCAGCCCGCAGTCGAGCAGCAGGGTCATCCGCACATCCCCGCCGCCCCGCAGCACCCCGACGACGAGGTTGGAGGCGAGGGACTGGAAGATGCTCATCACCGCCATCAGCCCGAGGAAGGTGCTCGCCATCGCCCGGGTCTCGTCGGTGACCGAGAAGAGGGAGAGGATCGGGCCCCGGCCGGCCAGCAGCACCGCGGTGACGACGAGGCTCAGCGCCCCCGAGAGCAGCAGGGTGCTCCAGGCGGCGCGGCGGGCGTCGGCGGTGCGGCCCTCCCCGATGATCCGGCCGATGGTGACGGCGGTGGCGTTGCACATGCCGAAGATGAAGACGTTGACCATCTGGTTGACGGTGTTCGAGATGCCGTAGGCGGCGACAAAGCCGCTGCCGAGGTGGCCCATGATCATGTTGAGGACCGAAAAGCCGGTGCCCCAGAGCAGCTCGTTGCTGATGACCGGCACGCTGTTCTTGACAAAATCGCCCAGCAGCCCGCCGTTGGAATCAAAGAGATCCCGGGGCAAAAACCGCACCTTCTTCTCAAAGAAGACCATGTAGATGAGCACCATGATGAGCTCGGCGCAGCGGGCGATCAGGGTGCCGATCGCCGCCCCCCGCACCCCGAGGGCGGGGCAGCCGAGGTTGCCGAAGATGAAACACCAGTTGAAAAAGACGTTGACAAAAAAGCTCGAGCCGTAGACCACCATGCTGACCTTGACCTGCTCGACCGCCCGCAGACACATGATGTAGCAGTTCGAGACCGAGTAGGGCAGAAAGCTGAACGCGAGCACCGAGAGGTACTCCGCCCCCGCCCGGATGACCTCGGGTTCCGACGAGTAGATCGAGAGGATCCCCCGCGGCAGCGCGAGGCAGGCGACGCAGAAGACCACCGAGGCGGCGAGGGCGCAGCGCAGCGTCATCGCGATGAGCTGGCGGATCCGGACGAGGTCCCGCCGGCCCCAGTACTGGGCGATCAGCACCGAGCCGCCGCTGGCCAGGCCGAAACCGAGGATGTTGAGGATCATGAAGGGCTGGCCGCCGAGGTTTGCCGCCGCGATCGCGACGTCCCCGAGCTGGCCGAGCATGACGGTGTCCATCATGTTGACCCCGAGGCTGATGATGTTCTGCAGCGCGATCGGCAGGGTGATCGCGAGCAGTCCCTTGTAAAAGCTCCAGTCGGTGTAGATGTGTCGGGAGAGGGCGGACTGCATGGGTTCTGATGCTCCTTTTTCGTCGTTTTTTCTGTTTTTTTGCGTTGTTTTTCAGTACGGGCCGAACGCCCGCAGCATCTGGTAGAGGGCGGCCACCGGCAGCCCCATCACGTTGTGGTAGCACCCCTCGATGCGGGGGATGAACCGGGCGGCGAGGCCCTGGACCGCGTAGCCGCCGGCCTTGTCCCAGGGCTCGTCGGTGTCAAGGTACCAGTCGAGCTCCTCGGCGCTGATCTCGCCGAAATAGACCCGGGTCGTCTCGACCAGGCTGCGCCGCTCGTCCCCCCGGATCGCGCAGACCCCGGTGTGGACGAGGTGGGCCCGGCCGGAGAGGGCCCGCAGCATCTCTGCGGCGTCCTCCCGGTTCCTGGGCTTGCCCAGCACCGCCCCGTCGAGGTCGACCACCGTGTCGCAGCCGAGCACGAGGTCCTTTGGCCGCAGCGCGGCGGCGGCCTCCGCCTTCGCGGCGGCGAGCCTTTCGACCAGTGCGGCCGGGGTGTCGGCGGTGATCGCCCGCTCGTCGAGGTCGAGGGGCAGCGTCTCAAATTCCGGTGTGATCAGGGCCAGCAGCTCCCTGCGGCGGGGGCTGCCGGATGCGAGTACCAGCATCTCATTTCACCTCATGTTATCTTGATGTTATCTTGATGTCACGGGGCGCGGCTCAGCGCACCCGCGAGCGGTTGTAGAGAAAGATCGCGACCCCGATGCAGAGGATCTGGGCGAGGTTGACCCGCAGCGAAAAGCCGAACCGCAGCACGAAGATGATGAGGTCCAGCCGGGCGGGGTCGTTCGCCGCAAAGCCGATCTCGCCGGTGTAGGCCAGCCACGAGAGGAACGGCACCCCGGCGCAGACGCTCGCGATCAGGCTGCCGACCAGGATCCCGGCCAGCAGATAGAACAGAAAGAGAAAATTCTTCTTCATCCCTTCACCCCCGTTGAGCCAAAGCCGCCTTCGCCCCGGTCGGTCGCGCCGAGGGCGTCGGTCTCGACAAACCGGGCCGCCGCGACCGGCATCACCACCAGCTGGGCGATCCGATCGCCGGTCGAGACGACAAAGTCCTCCCCCGACCGGTTGACAAGCCCCACCCGGATCTCACCGCGGTAGTCCGAGTCGATCACCCCGACCCCGTTGGCGAGGGCGATCCCCCGCCTGATGCTCAGCCCGCTGCGGGCGAAGACCAGCGCGACCCATTCCGGGCCCGGCAGGCTGATCGCGATGCCGGTGTCCACCACCGCATCCCCCCTCGCCGGGACCACCACCGGCCCGTCGGGGCAGACCGCCCGCAGATCCGCGCCGGCGCTGCCGGCGGTCGCCCGGGCCGGGATCGCCGCCTCCGGCCGGAGCCGGCGGATCATAACTTCACATTCCATGGTTTTCTTCTCCTTTTATTCCACCGGATGCAGATACCTGCCCCGGGTGAACGCCCCGTCGGGGTAGCTCTCCCCGGCGAGATACAGCCCGGTCAGCCGGGCGATTTGTTCCGGCGATTCGGTGGTGAAGTAGAGCAGCTCGAAGTCGGCGGCCGCCAGCTCCCGCCGCCGGTCCCCCATCCAGAGGGGGACGGGGTTGAGCAGCTCCCGCGCGCCGTCCGGCCCCGGGCCGGAGCAGACCACCGCGAGTTTCTTGCCCTTGCGGTCGGTGAGGGCGCTCTGCCCGCCGCAGTGCGCGCAGTCGCCCCCCGCCGCCCGGACCGGGCAGGCGCGGGTCAGCATCAGCGGCAGATGGCCGCAGCCGATCAGCCCGATTTTTGCTCCCTCGGGAAAGGCGGCGAGCCGGGCGGCGGGCAGCTCGATCGAGAGGACCGCCGCCGAGAGGCCGAGCTTCTCGTACTCCGCGAGGGCGAGGGTGTTGGTGATGTTCAGCCCAAAGCCGCCGATCAGCTCGGCGCCCGGCGCGATCTGGTTTGCCAGCGCGAGGGCGCCGATGTTCGGGATCTCGAACGCCGCAAAGCCGGCCGCCGCGGCGGCTGCGAGCGCGCGGGCGGTCTCCCCGTCCTCAAACAGCGCGCGGGGCAGCGCGAGGATCGCCTTTTTGCGCCAGTCATGGGGGATCTTCTCAAATTCCGAAAGGGGGAAGATCAGCCGGTCGGCGAGGATCGCGGCCTCGTCGCTGCACTGGCCGAGCGACCCAAACCGCAGCCAGAGCCGCCGGCGGCGGGGTCCTCGCGCCCCGGCCGGGGGCAGCGGCGCGGGCGCAAACGGGTGGGGCCGGGGGGTCTCCCGCTCGGCGAGCAGCTCCTCCAGCGCCTGCCGCCGCAGCCGGTTGATCTCGGCGGCGGGCAGCCAGCGCCCCCCGGTGCCCGAGAGGGTGGTCTGCTCGGCAAAAAACGGGGTGCCCCCGGTCTTTGCGAGGGCGCGGCGGTACCCCTCGTCGAGGGCCGCCTGCTCCTGCCTTGCCGCGCCCGGCGGGGTGTCGGTGGCCGCCGTGGCCCGGTTGCCCGCCCGGTCGGCGGCGGTGAGGGCCGCCCCCTGTTCGGTCAGGGTCAGCGCCAGCGCGACCGGCACCGACTCCCGCTCCCGGCGGTAGAGCTCCCGCAGCTTTGGCAGCGCGGCGCGGGTCGCCTCGGCCTGCTGCTCGTCCCGGCGGCCGAACATCTTCTCGGAGAGGTAGCTCCCGGTGTAAAAGCCGTCGGTAAAGCCCGCCCGGCTGAACGCCTGCTCGAGCAGCAGCGGGTCGAATGCGCCGCCGTCCCGGGCGGCCCGGGCGGCGGTGACCGCCGCCGCGACATACTCCGGGGTGCGCAGCCGCCCCTCGATCTTGACGCAGCGCACCCCCATTTTTTCGATCTCGGGCATCCGGTCGATCAGCGAGAGGTCCCGCAGGCTCAGATAGTACCCCTGCTGCCCGCCGAGCCGGTAGGGCAGCCGGCAGGGCCCGGCGCAGCCGCCCCGGTTGCCGCTGCGGCCCCCGAAGAAGGCCGAGAGGTAGCACTGGCCGGACACCGACATGCAGAGGGCGCCGTGCAGAAAGATCTCAGTCTCGATGCCGCACTCGGCGGTGATCCGCGCGATCTCCTCCCTTGTCAGCTCCCGGGCGAGGATCACCCGGGAAAAGCCCATCGCGGCGAGCTGCTTTGCCCCGGCGAGGTTCATCACCGACATCTGGGTCGAGCCGTGCAGCGGGATGCCGGGGGCGCAGCGGCGGATGAGGGCGGCCGCCGCGAGGTCCTGGGCGATCACCGCGTCCGCCCCCGACGCCGCGATCGCCCCGACCGCCTCCTCGAGGCCCGGCAGCTCCCCGTCAAAACAGAGGGTGTTGAGGGTGACGTTGACCTTCACCCCCCGCGCGTGGGCATAGCACACCGCCCGGATCAGCGCGTCCGGGGCAAAGTTGCCCGCCCCCCGGCGGGCGTTGTAGCCGGTAAGGCCGAGGTAGACGCTGTCCGCCCCGGCGCAGACGGCGGCGCGGAGCATCTCCTCGTTGCCGACCGGGGCGAGGATCTCGAGTTTTTGCTCAGACACCGGCGTTCCCCTTCAGCCGCTCGAGCTCGCCCCGCAGCCGGGCGAGCTCCCGCTTTGCCTCCTCGGCCTCGAGCTTTGCCTTGGCGGCGTCCTCGAGGTAGTCCCGGATCTGGCTGCGCATGTTGTCGGCCGAGGCGCTCGCCTTCTCCAGCTCGTCGAGATAGTCCAGCGCCGAGAGCACCGCCGCGGCGGTCACCGAGGCGGTGGGGTTCTGGGCGAGGATCTCCCCCATGCTGCGGTCGAGTTTCTCGGCCAGCGAGAGGGTGTACTCCTCGGAATCGGTCGTCGAGATCACATAGCTGCAGCCGCAGATCTCGAGTCTCACTTTATTTGTCGGCATTTCTGCCACCTCCATCCTTGTTCGCATCCAATTCATTATAATATAAACTGTCCAATTAAGAAAGGGCCGGCCGGCGATTTTTGTAACGAATCCCGTTTTTGGCCGCCGGGCGGGGGGCGAATGATTGAAAAGCCCCAAAAAAGCCGATATAATGGAACTGTATCCGCATCCACGGCGGCAGAGCCGCCTTTTGAAAATAAATGAGGTGATTTTGTTGAATCAAAAGATGACCGCAAAGGAGCTGGACCGGCGGATCCGGGAGACGCTGCACAGCGAGTTCTCGCAGGACGATCTCGCCAGCGCGTCCGACGATCAGATGTACCGCGCCCTTGCGCTGGTCACCCGCCAGATCCTCAGCGAGCGGCGCAAGAAGTTCATGGCCCAGACCTATGGGGAGAACGCAAAGCAGGTCTACTACCTCTGCATGGAGTTCCTCATGGGCCGCTCCCTCAAGACGAATCTGTTCAACCTCGGCCTTGCCGACCTCGCCGAGCAGGTGATGGCGGGCTACGGGGTCAAGCTGACGAATCTCTATGAGCTCGAGCCGGACGCCGGCCTTGGCAACGGCGGCCTCGGGCGGCTGGCGGCCTGCTATCTCGACGGGATGGCCACCACCGGGCTGCCCGGCACCGGCTACTCGATCCTCTACGAGTACGGCATCTTCCGCCAGAAGATCGTCGACGGCTGGCAGCAGGAGCTGGTGGACAACTGGCTGCCGGGCGGCCAGGTCTGGCTCAAGGGCCATCCCGACCAGGCGGTCGAGGTGCGGTTTGGCGGCGAGGTGCAGGAGCGGTGGGACGGCAGCTACCACCACGTCGAGCTCAAGAACTACGACGCGGTGCTCGCGATCCCCTACGACATGTACGTCTCGGGCTATGACTCGAACGGGGTCTCCCAGCTGCGGCTGTGGGCGGCGAAGGCGCCGGGCATCGACATGGCGGCCTTCAACCAGGGGGACTACACCAGCGCGCTGCGGCAGAACTCGACCGCCGAGCTGATCAGCAAGGTGCTCTACCCCAACGACAACCACGTCGAGGGCAAGATCCTGCGGCTGCGCCAGCAGTACTTCCTCTCCTGCGCCTCGATCGCCGACATCGTGCAGCGGCATCTGGCGCAGTACGGCTCGATCGAGAACCTGCCCGACAAGGTCGCGATCCAGATCAACGACACCCACCCCACCCTCGCGATCCCCGAGCTGATGCGGATCCTGCTGGACGAGTGCGGCTACAGCTGGGAGGCGGCGTTTGACATGGTGCGGCGCACCTTCGCCTACACCAACCACACCGTCATGAGCGAGGCGCTCGAGAAGTGGAACGAGGACATCTTCCGCACCACCCTGCCCCGGATCTACCAGATCGTGGTCGAGCTCGACCGGCGGGCCCGGGCCGAGCTGATGGAGTACTTCGACGGGGACAAGGGCAAGGTCGACTATATGGCGATGCTGGGGGACGGCCAGGTGCGGATGGCGAACATCTGCGCCTATGTCTGCCACGCGATCAACGGGGTCTCGAAGCTCCACAGCGAGATCATCAAGCAGAGCGTCTTCCACGATTACTATCTGTATAAGCCCACCGCCTTCAAGAACGTCACCAACGGCATCGCCTGGCGGCGGTGGATGCTGCAGTCGAACCCCGGCCTGACCGACCTGGTCGAGGAGGCGATCGGCAGCGGCTTTAAGAAGGACGCCTCCGAGCTGTCGAAACTCTTCGCCTACCAAAACGACTCCGCCTTTCTCGAGAAACTCACGGCGGTCAAGCACAGGAACAAGGAGATCTTCGCCGACTACGTCAAGCGGACGACCGGTGTGACCCTGAACACCGACTCGATCTTCGACGTGCAGGTCAAGCGGCTGCACGAGTACAAGCGCCAGCACCTCAACGCGCTGAACATCGCGGCCCAGTACCTCTGGCTGAAGGCGAACCCGAACGCCGACTTCGTGCCCAAGACCTACATCTTCGGGGCGAAGGCCGCGCCCGGCTACTATATGGCAAAGCAGATCATCCGGCTGCTCTGCACCCTCGGCAAGGTGATCGACGCCGACGAGTCGGTGCGGGGCAAGCTGCAGGTGCTCTATCTGCAGGACTACTCGGTCACGATGAGCGAGCGGCTGATGCCGGCCAGTGAGATCTCGGAGCAGATCAGCCTCGCCGGCACCGAGGCGAGCGGCACCGGCAACATGAAGTTCATGCTCAACGGCGCGCCGACCCTCGGCACCCACGACGGGGCGAACATCGAGATCGAGGCGGCCGCCGGCAAGGAGAACTTCTTCCAGTTCGGCATGTCGGCCGAGAAGGTCGCCGAGCTGCGCCGGTTTGGCTACCTGCCCAGCAGTTTCATCTCGGACGACGAGATCGCCGGCGAGGTGCTCGGGTTCCTCGAGCGGGGGCTCGACGGCAAGAACTTCTCGGAGGTCGTCTCGAACCTCGAGACCCAGGACCCCTATATGGTGATGGCGGATTTCCGGGACTACCGCCGCGCCCAGGCGCTGGTCTCGAAGACCTATCAGGACCAGAAGGCCTTCGCCCGGATGAGCCTTTGCAACATCGCCGGCAGCGGCATCTTCTCGGCCGACCGCGCGGTGGGCGAGTACGCGCGGGACATCTGGAACGTCCGTCCGGTCCGGTAATTTTCTGATCTTTTCACCGGCGGGAGCGCTGTCTCCCGCCGGTCTGTTCTATCCAGAACCTCAAAAGGGGGCATGATATGCAGAACACCCAAACCACCATCTACAACCCGCTTTGCCCCGGCTGCAAGACCCCGTTCGGGGCGGTGCCGGTCGGGACGGCGGTCAGCTTTTCCCTCTCGGTGCCGGCCACCCTCGGCTGCACCACCCCGTATCTGTGCATCGCGCGGTGGGACGAACCCGCCCAGCTGATCGCGATGACCCCGGCGGGAAAGGAGGGGGAGCGGGACCTCTTCACCCTGACCTACACCCCCGAGCGGATCGGGGCCTACTTCTACTACTTTGACCTCTATGTCAACTACACCAAGGTCTTCCGGGGCGCGGCGGGGGAGGGGTATCTCTCGAGCGCGCCGCAGGGGGACCGCTACCAGCTGACCGTCTACCAGCCGGACTTTACCACCCCGGCGGCGCTGCGGGGCGGGGTGCTCTACCAGATCTTCCCCGACCGGTTCTTCGAGGGCAAGCCCCATACCGAGATGCCGTTTGCCGACCGGTACTACCGCAAGAACAAGGACGGCGAGCCCTACTTCTGGCCGACCGAGAAGAGCGACGGGCTGCTCAACCTCGACTACTTCGGGGGGGACTTTGCCGGCATCGAGCAGAAACTGCCCTACCTCTCTTCGCTCGGGGTGACCATCCTCTACCTCAACCCGATCTTCGAGGCCCACTCGAACCACCGGTACAACACCGCGAACTATATGAAACCCGACCCGCTGCTCGGCACCGAGGA
>DXIA01000073.1 GCA_019113125.1 Candidatus Pygmaiobacter gallistercoris
CAACAGCACCGGTGCTGCCAAGGCCATCGGCTTGGTCATCCCCGAGCTGAACGGCAAGCTGATCGGCTCCGCCCAGCGTGTGCCCGTCCCCACCGGCTCCACCACCATTCTGGTTGCGGTCGTCAAGGGCAAGGACGTCACCAAGGAGTCCATCAACGCCGCGATGAAGGCCGCTGCGAGCGAGAGCTTTGGCTACAATGACGAGCAGATCGTCTCCTCCGACGTCATCGGCATGCGGTACGGCAGCCTGTTTGACGCCACCCAGACCATGGTCACCAAGATCGACGACGACACCTATCAGGTGCAGGTCGTGTCCTGGTACGACAACGAGAACAGCTACACCAGCCAGATGGTCCGCACCATCAAGTACTTCGCCGAGCTGTAATCGGACCAACGCAACTGTCATTTCGGACCCCGCAGGAGCGGGGTCCTTTTTTTCTGCCTTTCGCCCCGGTGCATAAAAGCCGAAAAGAGGTCAACAATAGGGATAAACCGGCGCGGCCCGGGGGCTCTTTTCCGGCGCGGCGCAAAAAAACAGCCGGCGGGACCCGGGGACCGGTCCCGGGCGGGAGCGAAAGGAATAAAAGTGATGGAAAACAGAAACAAATGGAAGGGCAAGGGGTTTTACATCGCGCTGGGGGTCTGTGTCTTCGCGGCGGTGGCCTCGAGCGGATTGGCAATCAACAGGATGATCGGCGGGTTGCAGACGCAGCAGAATTCTTCGAGCAATACGCCGATAGAAAGTGGGGTGCAGGATCCGTGGGATCAGGATACCGAGGTTGGAAAAAACGAAGAGAACTTGCCGGTAGAGCAGACACCTTCCTCCTCATCGCAGAGTGTGGACTCCTCCTCTACCTCTTCTGCCGCTGCGCAGCAAACGCAGCAAGAATCCACCGATGGACAGGCGGTGCAAGAGCCCTCCTTCAGTTTGCCGGTCGCTGGTAGGATCGTGGCCCCGTACAGCGGGGATGAACTGGTCTACAACCAGACGCTGGCCGATTGGCGCACCCACAATGGAATTGATATCGCCGCCGACGCCGGCGCAGCGGTGACCGCCGCGATGGCGGGCGAGGTGACCTATGTCGGCGAGGACGGCAGCTGGGGCCAGGTGGTCGAAATCACCAGCGGCGAGCTGGTGCTGCGGTACTGCGGTCTGGCGGAAAAACCGGCGGTTGAGGTCGGGGACCAGATCACCCAGGGCCAGCAGATCGGCGCGCTGGGCGAGATACCGGCGGAGGTTGCCGACGCGCCCCATCTCCATCTCGAGGCGAGCCGTGCCGGTGTGCAGTTTGATCCCGCCGAGCTGATCGCAGAGGAATGAAACTGGAATAGGGCAGGGAACAAGATGGGCGGAGTTTGATCCGCCCATCTTTGTTTTTTCGACAGAATTTTTTACACAGGATTTACATTCAACACCTTGCCCAACCCACCGCAAAAATGATATAGTGAAAAATGTAAACGGCCGGTAAATATTCTGTAAAAAAGGAGCAATCCATGACCATTTCGTTTGTCGACTTTTTATCGCAGCTGAGCTCGAACCTGCCGCTGGCGATCACCGCGCTGCTGACCCTCGGGGTCATTCTGGTCAACGGATGGACCGACGCGCCCAACGCCATTGCAACCTGCGTCTCCACCCGCAGCATCGGGGTGCGGGCGGCAATCCTGATGGCCGCGGTGATGAACTTCGCCGGCGTGCTGGTGATGACCGCCCTCAACGCGACGGTCGCCCAGACCATCTATAATATGGTGGATTTCGGCAATGAGGCCGGTCAGAGTCTGGTCGCCCTCTGTGCCGCGATGGTCGCGATCGTCGCCTGGGCGACCGCGGCCTGGGCCTTCGGGATTCCGACCAGTGAGAGTCACGCGCTGATTGCCGGGCTCTCGGGCGCGGCGATCGCGCTGCACGGCGGCCTTGGCGGCATCAATGGCGCCGAGTGGGCCAAGGTGCTCTACGGACTGGTGCTCTCCACCGTGCTGGGATTCGGGCTGGGCTGGCTCTGCGCCAAGGGCACCGTGCTCTGCTGCCGCTCGATGGACCGCCGGCACACCGCCGGGTTCTTCCGCTGGGCACAGATCGGCGGCGGAGCGGCGATGGCCTTCATGCACGGCGCGCAGGACGGCCAAAAATTTATGGGAGTCTTTCTTCTGGGCATCTTTCTGGCGCAGGGCAATGCCGGCGCGGGCGAGTTCGTCATCCCGGTCTGGCTGATGCTGCTCTGCAGCGCGGTGATGGCGCTGGGCACCAGCATCGGCGGTTACCGGATCATCAAATCGGTCGGGATAGACATGGTCAAGCTTGAGAAATATCAGGGCTTTTCGGCCGACCTCGCCGGCGCGGGCTGTCTGCTGATCTCCTCTCTCACCGGCCTGCCGGTCAGCACCACCCACACCAAGACCACCGCGATCATGGGGGTCGGGGCGGCAAAGCGGCTCTCGAGCGTCAACTGGGGAGTGGTCAAGGAGATGATCCTCACCTGGGTGCTCACCTTCCCCGGCTGCGGCCTGATCGGCTGGCTGATGGCAAAACTCTTTATCTGGATTTTCTGAAATTGGAATGAACAACCTAAACGGAAAGGAACATGAGAGAATGGCAAAACGGCAGGAGAACAATTATTTCCAGATGCTCCGGGAGCTGGTGGATTACGCCGACCGGGCCGCGAAAAAGCTGCGGGCCAGTCTGACCGATTTTGACCCCGCAAAGCTGACTGGGCAGCTCGAGGAGATGCACGCGATCGAACACACGGCGGATCTGACGAACCACGGGCTGACCGACAAACTGGTGCGGGAGTTTATCACCCCCATTGAGCGGGAAGACATCGCCTCCCTCGCCGCCCAGATTGACGACATCACCGATGAGATTGAGGATGTCCTGCTGCGGGTCTATATGTTCAATGTCAGGACGCTGCGGCCTGAGATGACCCGGTTCCTCGAACTGATCGAGAGCTGCACCGGGCAGCTCTGCGAGCTGATGACCGAATTTGAGAACTTCCGCCGCTCCAAAACGATCAAGGAAAAGATCATCCGGATCAACGATCTCGAGGAGCAGGGGGACCGCCTCTACCGAGAGGCGATCCACAGCCTCTACACCACCGAGACCTCGACCGAGGAGAAACTGGTCTGGACCGAGCTGTTCAGCTGCTGCGAGCGCTGCTGCGACGCCTGCGAACACACCAGCGGCATGGTGGAGGATGTCATCATGAACAACACCTGACCGGGATCCGGCACAAGGTGCGGACGGGGTGCGGATTTGTTGCCGCACTCCGTCCGTTTGCTTTTTATAGGCGGACAATCAGCAGGCAAAATCGAACAACGAAAGCTGTTAAATTTGCTCAAAATTGGAGAGTTGAACAAAATGAAAAAAACCTGTCAATTTTTTAACAATCTCCCTTGAAACTGGCGTCACATTGTGATATATTTAACGTGTTCCACAAGAGGAAAAAACCTCTTGAAAACCGAGAGAAACAGAGACAGGGCAGAACGAAAAAAGGCATTAAAAAATGGAGGGAACTACTATGTCTAAGGAAATCGTACTCGTAGGCGCCTGCCGTACCGCCATCGGCAAGATGGGCGGCGCCCTTTCCACCGTCCCCGCCGAGCAGCTGGGCGCGATCGTGATGAAGGAAGCGATGAAACGCGCCGGCATCGCCCCCGAGCAGATTGACGAAGTGCTTTTCGGCAACGTGCTCACCGCCGCGCAGGGCCAGAGCCCGGCTCGTCAGGCCGCGGTTCACGCCGGCATCCCCTACAGCGTTCCCGCGCTGACCCTCAACAACGTCTGCGGCAGCGGCCTGAAGACGGTCAACCTGGCCGCCGCGATGATCCAGGCCGGCGAGGCCGACATCGTGATGGCCGGCGGCATGGAGAACATGTCGATGGCGCCGTTCGCGCTGACCAAGGCTCGGTTCGGCTATCGGATGAACAACTCCACCCTCGTCGACACGATGGTACATGACGCGCTGTGGGACGCCTTTAACGACTACCACATGGGCATCACCGCTGAGAATGTGGCCGAGGAGTACGGCATCACCCGCGAGATGCAGGATGAGTTCGCCGCCTGGAGCCAGCAGAAGTGCGAGGCCGCCCGCAAGGCCGGCAAGTTTGACGCGGAGATCGTCGGCGTGCCCGTCAAGATGAAGAAAGAGACCGTCATCGTCGACAAGGACGAGGGCCCGCGCGACGGCGTGACCAAGGAGAGCATCTCCAAGCTGCGTCCCGCCTTCCGTTCCGACGGCACCGTCACCGCCGCGAACGCCTCCGGCATCAACGACGGCGCTGCCGCGATCATCGTCATGAGCGCGGACAAGGCCAAGGAGCTGGGCGTCAAGCCGATGGCTCGCTGGGTCGGCGGCGCCTCCGGCGGTGTGGATCCCGCTGTCATGGGTGTCGGTCCCGCCACCTCCACCAAGAAACTGTTTGAGAAGACCGGTCTGCGGATCAACCAGATGGACCTCATCGAGGCCAACGAGGCCTTCGCCGCCCAGAGCCTTGCGGTCGGCAAGCTGCTCAACTGGGATCCCGAGAAGGTCAACGTCAACGGCGGCGCCATCGCGCTGGGCCACCCGGTCGGCGCCTCCGGCTGCCGCATCCTGGTCACCCTGCTGTACGAGATGCAGCGCCGTGGCTCGAAGTACGGCCTTGCCACCCTCTGCGTGGGCGGCGGCATGGGCGTCTCCACCATCGTCGAGGGGATCAAATAAGAGCGACAGAAGACAAAGGAGAGACCAAGCATGGGCTTTGTAAAGGTAGAGAACAAAGAGGGCTACGCCATCCTCACCATCGACCGTGAGAAGGCGCTCAACGCCCTCAACAGCGCGGTCCTGAGCGACCTCGAGGCCGCGATCGACGGGCTGGATCTCGACGCGGTGCGCGCGCTGATCATCACCGGCGCCGGCCAGAAGAGCTTTGTCGCGGGCGCCGACATCGGTGAGATGAGCACCCTGACCAAGGCGGAGGGCGAGGCCTTCGGCAAGAAGGGCAACGACATCTTCCGCAAGATCGAGAGCCTGCCCATCCCGGTCATCGCCGCAGTGAACGGTTTTGCACTGGGCGGCGGCTGTGAGCTGTCGCTGGCCTGCGACATTCGGATCGCGAGCGAGAACGCTCGGTTCGGCCAGCCTGAGACCGGTCTGGGCATCACCCCGGGCTTTGGCGGCACCCAGCGGCTGGCCCGTACCATCGGGGTCGGCAAGGCCAAGGAGATGCTCTACACCTGTGCGCAGGTGAAGGCCCCCGAGGCGCTGGCACTGGGCCTGGTCAATGCGGTCTACCCGATCGAGGAGCTGCTGCCCGCCGCCGAGAAGATGGCGGCTGCGATCGCGGCGAATGCCCCCATCGCGGTGCGCGCGACCAAGAAGGCGGTCAACGACGGCCTGCAGGTCGACATCGACAAGGCGATCGAGATCGAGGAGAAACTGTTCGGCAGCTGCTTTGAGAGCGCCGACCAGCGCGAGGGCATGGCGGCCTTCCTCGAGCGCCGTCCCCATGCGCCCTATCAGAACAAGTAAATAGCAGATGCCAGCGTGGACGGAACGCCGCCCGCGCTGGTTTTCATCCTTCCCCGCAGCGCGGGAACAGAACATACAGGAGGTTTTCAAGATGAAGGTTGGTATTATTGGCGCCGGCACGATGGGTTCCGGTATTGCCCAGGCCTTTGCACAGGCCGGCAACGAGGTATATCTCTGCGATATCAAGGCGGAGTGGGCTGAGGGCGGCAAGAACAAGATCGCCAAGGGCCTGGCCGGCCGTGTCGCCAAGGGCAAGATGGAGCAGGCGGATGCCGACGCGATTGTCGCCCGGATCACCACCGGCACCAATGAGATTGTCAAGGACTGCGACCTCGTTGTCGAGGCCGCGCTCGAGAAGATGGACCTCAAGAAGGAGCTGTTCAAGCAGCTGGATGAGCTCTGCCAGCCGAACTGCATCCTCGCGTCCAACACCTCGTCCCTCTCGATCACCGAGATCGGCGCCGGCCTCTCCCGCCCGGTCATCGGCATGCACTTCTTCAATCCCGCTCCGGTCATGAAACTGGTTGAGGTCATCGCCGGCGAGAACACCCCTGACGAGACGGTCGCGAAGATCGTTGAGATCAGCGAGGCGATCGGCAAGACCCCGGTTCAGGTCAAGGAGGCCGCCGGCTTTGTGGTCAACCGGATCCTCATCCCGATGATCAATGAGGCCATCGGCATCTATGCGGACGGCGTCGCCTCGGTCGAGGGCATCGACACCGCGATGAAACTCGGCGCCAACCACCCGATGGGCCCCCTGGCTCTGGGCGATCTGGTCGGCCTGGACATCGTGCTGGCCATCATGGAGGTCCTGCAGAGCGAGACCGGCGATCCGAAGTACCGTCCGCACCCGCTGCTGCGCAAGATGGTGCGCGCCGGCAAGCTGGGCCGCAAGACCGGCATCGGTTTCTACGATTACCGCAAATAAGGAGAATCACGCACAAAGGACGGAGTCTCTCCGCCCTTTGTGTTTCGATGTAATATCCGGATATTGGAGGAGAAGACAAGATGGACTTTGTACTGAGCAAAGAACATGAGATGGCGCGCACCCTGTTCCGGGAGTTCGCCGAGAAAGAAGTAAAGCCCCTCGCCGCCGAGATCGACCAGACCGAGCGGTTCCCCACCGAGACGGTGGAAAAGCTGAAGAAGTACGGCTTTTTGGGCATTCCGTTCCCCCGCGAGGTCGGCGGCCAGGGCTGCGACACCCTGACCTATGTCCTCTGCATTGAGGAGCTGTCCAAGGTTTGCGCCACCACCGGCGTCATCGTTTCCGCCCACACCTCGCTGGGCACCGATCCCATCAAGAAGTTCGGCACCCCCGAGCAGCAGGAGAAGTACCTCAAGAAACTGGCCAGCGGCGAGTATCTGGGCGCCTTCGCCCTGACCGAGCCGGGCGCCGGCACCGACGCCTCCGGCCAACAGACCAAGGCGGTGCTGGTCGGGGACCACTATGTCCTCAACGGCAGCAAGATCTTCATCACCAACGGCGGCCAGGCCGATACCTACATCGTCTTTGCGATGACCGACAAGACCAAGGGCACCAAGGGCATCTCCGCTTTTATCGTTGAGAAGGGATTCCCCGGATTCTCGATCGGCAAGAAGGAGGACAAGCTGGGCATCCGCGCCTCCTCCACCACCGAGCTGATTTTCGAGAACTGCATTGTCCCCAAGGAGAACCTGCTGGGCGCCGAGGGCAAGGGTTTCAGCATCGCGATGCAGACCCTCGACGGCGGCCGGATCGGTATCGCCGCCCAGGCGCTGGGCATTGCCGCCGGCGCGCTGGATGAGGCCAAGAAGTATGTCAACGAGCGCAAGCAGTTTGGCCGCCCGATCGCGAAATTCCAGAATACCCAGTTCGTCTTTGCCGACCTCGCCACCAAGGTAGAGGCCGCCCGGCTGCTGGTCTACAAGGCTGCGATGGCGAAGGACACCCAGAAGCGTTACAGCGTCGAGGCCGCGATGGCGAAACTGTTTGCCGCCGAGACCGCGATGGAGGTCACCACCAAGGTGGTCCAGATGTTCGGCGGCTACGGCTACACCCGCGACTATCCGGTTGAGCGGATGATGCGCGACGCGAAGATCACCGAGATCTATGAGGGCACCAGCGAGGTGCAGCGCATGGTCATCGCCGGTAATCTGCTGTAACGAGAGGGAAGGAGAGTCAACACCATGAACATCGTAGTTTGCATCAAGCAAGTTCCCGATACCAATGAGGTCAAGATCGACCCCAAGACCGGCACCCTGATCCGTGACGGCATCCCCAGCATTATGAACCCGGACGACAAGGCCGGCCTTGAGGCTGCACTGCGGATCAAGGACGCGAACGGCGCGCATGTCACCGTCGTCTCGATGGGCCCCATGCAGGCGGACGCCGTCCTGCGTGAGGCGCTCGCGATGGGCGCTGACGAGGGCTATCTGATCAGCGACCGCGCATTTGGCGGCGCCGATACCTGGGCTACCTCCAGCACCATCGCCTCTGCGATTGAGAAACTGCCCTATGATCTGATCATCACCGGCCGTCAGGCGATCGATGGCGACACCGCGCAGGTCGGCCCCCAGATTGCCGAGCACCTCGGTCTGGCCAACATCAGCTATGCCGAGGACATCAAGGTCGAGGGCGACTATGTCATCGTCAAGCGTCAGTTCGAGGATCGCTATCACGTCATCAAGGCGAAGATGCCCTGCCTGATCACCGCCCTGTCCGAGCTCAATGAGCCGCGCTACATGACCCCCGGTGGAATCTTCGACGCCTATCGCAGTGGGGATATCAAGGTCTTCACCCGTCCCGATCTGGCGGTCAGCGACGACAACATCGGCCTCAAGGGCAGCCCGACGCGGGTCTTCAAGTCCTTCACCAAGGCGCTTAAGGCTGCCGGCACCAAGGTCCAGCTGGATCCCCAGGAGTCGGCCGACTACATCGTCGAGAAGCTCAAAGAGAAATTCATCATCTGACAGGAATCTGTGCGCGGTGAACGCGGCCTGACCCTGTTCAGGCCCCTGCGCCCGGCAGTCGCTGCCGCCGGCGCAACCGGTAAAATTCCGAGAAAGGAATGATCATTGAAATGAATCTTCAGGATTATAAGGGCGTATTCGTCTTCGTTCAGCAGGTCGACGGGAAGATCACCAATGTCTCCTACGAGCTGATCGGCAAGGCCAAGGAGCTGGCTGCCGACCTCTCGACCGAGGTGACCGCCGTGCTGCTGGGCTATCAGGTCGGCGATCTGTGCAAGCTGCTGGCCGAGTATGGTGCCGACCGGGTGATCCGGATCGACGACAAGCTGCTTGAGACCTACATGACCGAGCCCTATGCCTACTGCATGGCCGAGGCCATCAACAAGTACAAGCCCGAGGCGGTTCTCGTCGGCGCAACCGCCATCGGCCGTGACGTCGGCCCCCGGATCTCCGCCCGTGTGCACACCGGCCTGACCGCCGACTGCACCGGCCTTGCGGTGGACCCCGAGACCCACAACCTCCAGATGACCCGTCCGGCCTTCGGCGGCAACATCATGGCGACCATTATCTGCCCCGAGCATCGTCCTCAGATGGCGACCGTTCGCCCCGGTGTGATGAAGAAACTCGCTCGTGAAGAGGGCCGCACCTGCCCGGTGGAGGAGTTTGTCCCCGCTGATCTCGCAAAGCATGTGAATGTCGAGATCCTCGAGGTGGTCAAGACCGCTGCCGCCAAGATGGATATTCAGGACGCCAAGATCCTGGTCTCCGGCGGCCGTGGCATGTGCAGCGCCGAGAACTTCAAGCTGCTGCAGGACCTCGCCGATGTCCTCGGCGGCACCGTCAGCTGCAGCCGTGCGGCTGTTGACGCCGGCTGGGCCGAGAAGGATATGCAGGTCGGTCAGACCGGCAAGACCGTCCGCCCGAACCTCTACATCGCCTGCGGCATCTCGGGTGCGATCCAGCACCTGGCCGGCATGGAGGATTCCGACGTGATCGTCGCGATCAACAAGGACGAGAGCGCCCCCATCTTTGAGGTGGCGGATTACGGCATCGTCGGCGACGCGCTGCAGATCGTGCCGCTGCTGACCGAGGCACTCCGCCGCGAGATCGTCGCCAAGGGCTGAGAAAACGGCCTGAGGGGATGAGAGAATAGCCTGTCTCTCGGACAGTGTTCCGTTCCATAAAACGCCCGCCCTCTGTGCGAAGCACCGCACGGAGGGCGGGCATTTTCGCGCAAGAATCAAAAAGATTTTGGTAAATTAGTGAAATTTGAAAGAAAATGACTTCCATTCTCGTTCTATTAGTGGCAAAATAAAAAAGAACAACATTTAAGGGGGGAGTGTGTGATTACCGCGATCAAGGGCGAAAAACGACGGCGGATCTCGTTGCTGCTGCTCGTCTGGTCAGCAACCCTCTTTCCCTTTACCTGCCAGTTTTTTGTCGAATGGGTACGGCTGCAGAACCTCAAATCCGCGATTCTCTATCTGCCGTCCCATCTGCCCGCACTGCTGCTGGGAACTCTTTTTGTCGGGGGACTGTCCCTCTTCTTCACCCTGCTTGCCGCCCGCCCCTGGGTCGGCGCGGCGGTGACCGGCGGCACGCTGTTTTTGGGCGCCTATGTCAATTTTTATAAGATTACTTATCGGGGTGACCCGGTGCTGCCCAAGGACATTGTCATCACCGGGGACGCGGCCAAGGTCGCGACCGAGCTCTCGATTCCACCGACCTTCCAGATGGGCTGCTTTTTTGTCTTTCTCTCGATGGCCATCCTGCTGCTCTTTCCGATCCGGCTGGCCAGCATCCGTGGGCTGCGGCTGCCGCTGCGGCTGCTCTGTGCCGGCGGCGCCGCACTCTTTTGCGTCTGCTATCTGACGCTGGTGCTCTGGAATAAGGGATTGCAGCAGAAGATTGGGGTGGATACCTCCGCTTTTCAGCCGTCCGAGAGCTATGAAAACGGCAGCTTTGCCACCAGCTTTCTGATGTACACCGGTGCGGTCTCCCCCCAAAAGCCGGATGGATACAGCGAGGAGACGGTGGAAGAGGCCGCCGGGCGGATCCCACAGCAGGATCAGAGCACTCAGGAGCGGCCGGATGTCATCGTCGTCATGCTCGAGAGCTACTACCGGCTGGACAATGTCAAGGGAGCAACCTACGACACCGATCTGACCGAAAATTATGACCGCTATGCGGAGGAGGGCATCTCCGGCTACTACTATTCGGACAAGTATTCCGGCGGTACCGAGGGGATGGAGTTCGGCGCGCTGACCGGCTTTTCGACCAGCCTGCTGCCGACCGGCAGTATCTCCTATGTCGAGTACGTCGAAGGGGAGTTCCCCTGCTATCCGCGCTTTTTGTCGGAAAACGGCTACAAGACCATCGCACTGCACCCCTATGACCCCACCATCTACAACCGGGACGAGGCCTATGCCGCGATGGGGTTTGATGCATTTTACTCCGAGAAGGATTTCGACAACCCCGAACAGCATGGGACCTACATCGACGATCTCGCCACCGCGAAAAAGCTGATTGAGCTCTACGAGGAGGCGACTGCCGACGGGTCCAATGTCTTTCTGCACACCGTCACGATGCAGAACCACATCCCGAACGATCCGGACGAGTATCCTGAGGATTATGCGGTCAAGGTCTCGCTCGATGGGGTGGATGACTATTTCGTCAAGAGCCTCTCCAGCGTCGCGACCGGCCTGCGGGATGCCGATCGGATGATCGGTTATCTCTGCGACTATTTTTCAAAGAGTGACCGGGAGGTCGTGATCCTCTTCTTCGGCGATCACCAGACCGCGATCGGCGATCGCAAGGGAGAGGAACTGTTGGATCAGCTGAATTCCTTCGAGCAACTGAGCGAGGAACAGCAGATGGTCGACACCCACCGGGTGCCCTACCTGATGTGGTCGAACTACCGGCAGATGGATGGGGAACAGATCAACGGAATGCCCCCCTATCAGCTGCTCGCCGCGATGACCGATGCCTATGATCTGCTGCGGCCGGGATGGTTCTCCTTTCTTGCCGAGAGCAGAAGGACGATGACGGGGGTCAATCTCGGCCAGGCCATCGACCCGGATGGAAAACTGTCGGGCTCGATTTCGGATGCGCCGGAGGACTGGCAGGCGCTCTGGCGGGATCAGGCGCTGCTGCAGTATGACGCGATGTTCGGTGAGGGCTATGCCCACGAGCAGATGTACGGCTCATAGAACACAAAAGGGAAGGCTGGATTAGCCTTCCCTTTTTGTGCTTAATTTACTTCATGGGATGGATTTTCATCGAATCAAAAAGCCAAAACAATTCCGCCATCATTCGGGTTCATCCGGGCGGCATCTGCCGACAGGGAACAGCGCGAACCCTGTGGGAAACCTGCGGTTTCCCCGAAACGAGAGCGGATCCATCCCGCAAATGATGGTGTTTGATCTGATCAAAATGCCAAAACAATCCCGCCATCATTTGCGTAGACGGTTGTCACCCCGGCAGCGGGGACAATCAGCACATCCTCCAGCGCGGGGCAGGCCTCGAGCAGTGACTTCTTCAGCGCCAGTGCCCGATCAGCGCAGTTGCACTGGCTCATCACCAGCTGGATGCTCCGCTGTGCGGCATCCCGGGTCATCTCGGCGACCCGCAGCACCAGCCGGGACATCGCATTGGCAGTGCCCCGCACCTTTTCCATGCAGGCAATTTCACCGTGACCGTTGTCGCTCATAATCGGCCGCAGGCTCAGCATACTGCCGATCACCCCGGCGGCCTTGCTGATCCGCCCGTTCTTGATCAGGTTGGAGAGATCCTCCAGTACGAAGAGGGTGCGCATCTTGTCCCGGAAGGCACAGGCGCGCTCGACCACCTCATCGAAGGAGAGCCCCTCCCGGATCAGGTCAAACAGCAGCAGCGCGAGCCGAGTCTGTCCGGCGGCGGCACTCTCGGAATCCAGTACAAAGATCTGTTTGTCCGGCGCCTCCTCCAGCACGAGATCCCTTCCCTGCACCGCGGCGTTATAGCTGCCGGACAGTTTGGAGGAGAGGGTTACCACAACACAGGCGTCACACTCCCGCATCGCGGCAGCGTAGGCCTCGGGGGAGGGACAGGCGGTGCTGGTCGCCTGTTTGGAGGCCTTCATCGCCCGCAGCAGTGCGTCGGTATCCAGCGTGTCGTCATCGACAAAGGTCTGATCTGGGCTCGGGCGGAGTTCCAGCGGAACCCGCTTGACTCCCAGAAGATTTTTGAGCGCGGGGGTCAGATCACAGCAGCTGTCAGCGAGAATTCGGATTGACATGCAAAGACCTCCTTTTGGACTGATCATCTGCGGCAGAGCGCCGCAGATCCAGAGTTTCTGTATTTATTGTAAGGGGCTGATCCGGACTTTGTCAATAAAGCTGAACCGAATCAATCTCAAATCCGTCAGCCATAGACATGACCGCTTGTAATTATAGACGTAATTTGTTAAAATTTTGTATAGATTTGGAATCAAAAGAGTTATGACTTCGGGAAAAACCGGAAGAGAGGATGACCTGAGATGGAGAACCGCGTGACCGAATTTTTCAAACAGAAGGGATTTGACCTCGAGGCGGTCTTTACCGGCGAGGACACCAGCACGGTGGCAAAGGCGGCGGCGGTGCTCGGGGTAGAGGATGGAATGATTGCCAAGAGCCTTGCGTTTCGGCTCAAGGACGGTACCCCGATCGTGCTGGTGGTCTGCGGCACCGCCAGGATCGACAACCACAAGTTCAAGCAGCAGTTTCACTGCAAGGCCAGCATGCTGAGCTTTGAGGATACCCTTGCGGTCACCGGCCACCCGGTGGGCGGTGTCTGCCCCTTTGCACTGCCGGAAGGGGTCGGGGTCTATCTCGACAAATCGCTGAAAAAATACGAGGTGGTCTATCCTGCCGCCGGCACTCGGGACAGCGCAGTGCGGGTCGAGGTGGAACGGTTCCCGGAGTACACCGGCGGCGTCTGGGTGGACGTCTGCAAGGATGAGACCCCGGTAGCAGAGTAAATTCGGCGGCGCGGCGGCAGACCGGCCGCCGCTGCCTTTTTTCACCGGCCTTGCGGCCGACGGTTGAACAGGAGGAGATGCGCATGAAGACAGATATCGAGATCGCACAGAGCACCCGGATGGATCCCATCGAGGAGATCGCGGCGGGCATCGGCCTTGCGCCGGAGGATTACAGCCCCTATGGCCGGTACAAGGCCAAGATCGATCACCGGCTGATTGCCCGGATGGCCGACCGGCCGGACGGCAAGGTGATCCTGGTCACCGCCATCAGCCCGACCCCGGCCGGCGAGGGCAAGACCACCACCAGTGTCGGTCTTGCCGATGCGCTGCACCGGATGGGCCGCAAGGTCATGCTCTGTCTGCGGGAGCCCAGTCTTGGGCCGGTCTTCGGCATCAAGGGGGGCGCCGCCGGCGGCGGCTATGCACAGGTGGTGCCGATGGAGGACATCAACCTCCACTTTACCGGCGACCTGCACGCGATCGGGGCGGCGAACAACCTGCTCGCCGCGATGATCGATAACCACATCTATCAGGGTAACGCGCTGGGTATCGACCCGCGCCGGGTCACCTGGCGCCGCTGTGTCGACATGAACGACCGGCAGCTGCGCTTTTTGGTCGACGGCCTCGGCGGCAAGGCCAACGGCACCCCGCGGGAGGACGGCTTTGATATCACGGTCGCCAGTGAGGTGATGGCGATCTTCTGCCTCGCGACCGATCTCGCCGACCTCAAGACCCGGCTTTCCCGGATCGTGATCGGCACCACCTATGCGGGTGAACCGGTCACCGCCGGCCAGCTCGGCGCCGCCGGCGCGATGGCCGCGCTGCTCAAGGACGCGTTTGATCCCAACCTGGTCCAGACCCTCGAACACACCCCCGCCGTCATCCACGGCGGCCCGTTTGCCAACATCGCCCACGGCTGCAACAGCGTCGCGGCGACCCGGCTGTCCTGTAAGCTGGCCGACTATGTGGTCACCGAGGCGGGATTCGGCGCGGATCTCGGTGCCGAGAAGTTCCTCGATATCAAGTGCCGCACCTCCGGCATCCGGCCCTCGGCGGCGGTGGTGGTCGCCACCCTGCGGGCGCTCAAGCATCATGGCGGCTGCCCAAAGGAGGCGCTGAACACCCCGAACCCGGCACTGGTGCGGGCCGGCCTGCCGAATCTCGAGCGGCATATCCAGAATATGCAGGCGTTCGGTCTTCCGGTCGTGGTCGCGATCAACGCCTTCCCGACCGACACGGCGGAGGAGCGGGCAGAGGTCGAGGCGCTCTGCGCCCGGATGGGGGTACCCTGCGCCCTCAGCGAGGTCTTTGCCAAGGGCGGAGCCGGCGGCGAGGCGCTGGCTGGTGAGCTGCTGCGGATCCTCGATGCCCAGAGCTGCCCGCCCGAATTGCAGTTCACCTACACCGATGAGATGCCGCTCAAGGAGAAGATCGAGGCGGTCTGCAGGAAGATCTACCGCGCGTCGGCGGTCAACTTCTCGGCCGCGGCGACCCGCTCGCTGGCGGAATTTGAGAAGATGGGATGCGGAAACTTCCCGGTCTGCATTGCGAAGACCCAGTATTCCTTCAGCGATAACGCCAAGCTGCTCGCCGCCCCCGAGGGGTTCACCGTCGAGGTGCGCCAGCTGCGGCTGTCGGCCGGCGCCGGCTTTGTCGTGGCGATCTGCGGCAACATCATGACGATGCCCGGCCTGCCCAAGCGGCCGGCCGCCGAGCAGATAGACATCGACGCGGACGGAAAGATCACCGGTCTGTTCTAAAAAAATAAAGATGGCGCGCTGCCCTGTTTTTGGCGGCGCGCCTTTTTTCAGCGCTGTTTTGAACGGCGACGGGGCAGCAGTGGGCCGTCCTGTGCCGAGAGCCAGGCGCCGAGGATCATAAAACCGAGCGCAGCGAAGTAGAGCGGGTCTGGAATCTGCTGGAAGAGAATCAGCGAGAGCAGTGCCGCGAGAATTGCAAAGAAAATGCCTTTTCGGTGTTGCATCTATTCGCTCCCTCCTCTGCTGGGCTCAGTTGGCGCCGAGCAGTGCGGTGAGCGCCGCGTCAAACGCCGGCAGTTCCCGCCGCAGCCGCAGTGGCTGGCCTGCCGCATTGACAAAGCAGTGGTCGGTCTCTCCCTCACAGACCAGTGCGCCGTCCGGCCCCTCCATCCGGTAGCCGATGGTCATCCGCACGCCATGGTAAGACTTGAGGGTGACCGCGATCTTCACCCAATCGGAAAACCGGGTCGGGTGTTGGTAGCTGCATCTTACCGCGAGGACGGGGGAGGCGACCCCGAGCGATTCAAGCTTTGCAAAGCTCCAGCCGATCTGGTCGAGAAAGTCGACCCGCGCCTCCTCCATCCAGCGGATGTAGTTCGAATGGTGGGTGATTCCCATCTTGTCGGTCTCGTAATACTGTACCCTGTGCAGGTATGGCTGCATCCGGCACGCCTCCTTGTCGCTTTTTCTTTGATCATACCACCTTTTTCAGGCAGGAGAAAGCGGTTTTGATTTTATTCCCCGATTATGGTAAAATAAAAAGACACTATGGCCCGTGAAAATCGGGCGAGACTGGGTCGGGAGGCGTTCGGATGCGGATTGTGATCAAGGTGGGAACTTCAACGCTGGCGCATGCCACCGGGCAGCTGAACATTCGGCTGATCGAGCGGCTGTGCCGTGTGATTGCAGATATCAAGAACAGCGGGGTGGAGGTCGTGATGGTCTCCTCCGGCGCAATCGGCATGGGGGTGGGCAAGCTCTCGCTGCCCCAGCGCCCGACCGATGTGCCGGGCAAGCAGGCGGCCTCGGCGGTCGGCCAGTGCGAGCTGATGTATGTCTATGACAAGGAGTTCGAGCAGTATCACCATGTGGTCGCCCAGATGCTGCTGACCAGCTATGAGATCGAGAACGAGCACTGCCGCCAGAATATCGAAAACACACTGCAGCGGCTGATGGACTACCGGGTGCTGCCGATCGTCAACGAGAACGACACCGTTGCGACCGAGGAGCTCGGCATCGGGGAGAACGACACCCTCTCGGCGATCGTCGCGACCCTCGCCAAGGCGGATCTGCTGATCATCCTATCGGACATTGACGGGCTGTTTGACAGCGACCCGCACAAGAACCCCGACGCAAAGCTGATCCCGCGGGTGGCGGAGATCACCCCCGAGATCTTTGCGCTGGCCGGCGGCGCGGGCTCCAAACTCGGTACCGGAGGAATGGAGACCAAGCTGCGGGCGGGGCTCGTCGCAAACCGGGCGGGCATCCCGATGGTGATTATGAACGGCAAGCGGCCTGAGCTGCTCTATGACCTGATGGAGGGCAAGCCGGTGGGCACGCGGTTTGAAGGGAGCAAGGCAAGATGACAACACAGCAACTTCTCGACCGGGCAAATGCGGCAAAGCGGTCGATTGCGTTTGCGGCGTCGGAAGACAAGAACCGGTTGCTGCGGGCGATGGCCGACCGGCTGCGGGCCGGGCAGGATGAGATCCTCGCGGCCAACGCCGCAGACCTCGATGCCGCGCGAGAGCGAATCAGTGAGGTGATGCTCGACCGGCTGCGGCTGACGCCGGAGCGGATTGAGGGGATGGCCGCAGGGCTCGAGCAGGTCGCGCAGCTGCCCGACCCGGTCGGCCGGGTGCTGAAGAAGACCACCCGCCCCAACGGACTTGAGATCGAGAAGGTCTCGGTGCCGCTCGGGGTCATCGCGATCATCTATGAATCCCGGCCGAATGTCACCGCCGACGCCGCGGCCCTCTGTTTGAAAGCGGGCAGTGCCTGTGTGCTGCGGGGGGGCAAGGAGGCGATTGGCAGCAATAAGGCGATCGTCGCGGCGCTGCGCTGCGGGGCACAGGAGAAGGGCTTTGACCCGGATTTGATCTGTCTGGTAGAGGACACCAGCCGCGCCAGTGCGACCGAGCTGATGACCGCTGAGGGAAAGATCGACCTGCTGATTCCGCGCGGTGGGGCGGGGCTGATCCGGGCCTGTGTCGAGAACGCGACGGTGCCCTGCATCGAGACCGGTACCGGCATCTGCCACATCTATGTCGACGAGAGCGCCGACCCCGAGATGGCGGCCCGGATTCTGCTCAACGCCAAGGCCAGCCGGCCGAGTGTCTGCAACGCGGCGGAGGATTGCCTGGTCCATCAGGCGATCGCGCCGGTTTTTCTGCCGCTGGCTGCCCAAAAACTGGAAGAGGCCGGGGTGGAACTGCGGCTTGACCCCGCCGCGGCAAAAATAATTTCCGGAAAAGCGGCCGGTGCACACGATTTTGACACAGAATTCTTAGATTATATACTGGGGGTGAAGGTGGTCAAGGATCTCGATGAGGCACTCGCCCATATCGCGGCCCACTCCACCCACCACTCGGAGGCGATCATCACCCGGGACGAAAAAGCGGCGGAGCGGTTCTGCCGGGAGGTGGATTCCGCTGCGGTCTATGTCAATGCCTCCACCCGGTTCACCGATGGCGGGGAGTTCGGTCTCGGCTGTGAGATGGGCATCTCCACCCAGAAGATCGGTGCCCGCGGTCCGATGGGCCTTGAGGAGATTACAACCTACAAATACCTGATCCGGGGCAACGGGCAGATTCGCTGAGCTGCTGCGGGTGACCTGATAGGAAAGGATGATGTTTTTCGATGGCATATAAACGGCAGACCAAGGAAGAGAGGGAGCGGATGCGCCGGCGCCGGCGCCGTCAGCTGCTGGGCGGGGTGCTCTGCATCCTGATTGTCTTCGGGGTGGTGAGCGTGATCACCTCGGTCGGCCGGGTGGTCGGCAGTCTGTTTGATGACAGTGAGGAGCGGGCGGAGTACGAGAAACTGCTCGCCCCAATGGTTATGCTCGACCCGGTTCCGTTCGACAGCCTCGAGACCGCAGATCAGGATCTGCTGCTGCAGGCGGCGATCTGGGAGGCGATCTACAACGAGGACATCTCGGATGAGAGCAAATACGAGCGGGATGAGTCGGGTGCACTGATCATGCCGACGGTGGATGTGGACAAAAATGGTGCG
>DXIA01000074.1 GCA_019113125.1 Candidatus Pygmaiobacter gallistercoris
CGGATTCAGGGCTATTCGTTTGAAAATATCGATAAGTTCTCGGTCTCAAGTCTTGTGACCCGTCTGACCACCGATATCACCAACGTGCAGTTGGCCTATATGATGATCGTTCGAACCGCGATCCGCTGCCCGCTGATGCTGATCTTCTCCTTCGTGATGGGCTTTGTGATGGGCGGAAAGATGGCGCTGATCTTCCTTGTCACCATCCCGCTGCTGGGCTGTGCGCTGACCCTGGTTATCCGCAACGCGATGCCGATCTTCCGCCGTGTCTTCCGCAAGTACGATGCGCTGAACGCCTCGGTGCAGGAGAATATCCGCGGCATGCGGGTGGTCAAGTCCTATGTGCGTGAGGATTACGAGCAGCAGAAGTTCAACCGCGCCGCAGAGGATGTCCGGGCTGATTTCACCAAGGCCGAGCGGATTCTCGCCTTCAACAACCCGATCATGCAGCTGTGCATCTACATCGTGATGTCCTTCGTCCTCTCCTACGGTTCCTACACCGTCATCACCACCAATGGGCTGGCACTGAATGTCGGTCAGATGTCCTCGCTGTTGACCTACAGTTTCCAGATTCTGATGAGCCTGATGATGCTCTCGATGATCTTCGTCATGATCACGATGGCGACCGAATCGGCCGAGCGTATCGTCGAGGTCCTGCAGGAGGAGAGCACTCTGCACAACCCCGAGAACCCGGTCACCGAGGTCAAGGACGGTTCGATCGATTTCGACAACGTCAGTTTCAAATACTCCAAGCGGACTGATCGAATGGCGCTCTCGAACATCGATCTGCACATCAAGTCCGGCGAGGTCATCGGCATCATCGGCGGTACCGGTTCTTCCAAGTCCTCGCTGGTTCAGCTGATCCCCCGTCTGTACGATACCACCGAGGGCACTGTAAAGGTCGGCGGCGTGGATGTGCGGGACTATGACATCGAGACACTGCGCAACCAGGTCGCAGTGGTGCTGCAGAAGAACGAGCTGTTCTCCGGCACCATCAAGGAAAACCTGCGCTGGGGCAACGAGAACGCCACCGACGAGCAGCTCGAAGAGGCCTGCCGTCTGGCGCAGGCGGATGAGTTTATCCAGCAGTTCCCCGACAAGTATGACACCCATATCGAGCAGGGTGGTACCAATGTCTCGGGCGGTCAGAAACAGCGTCTTTGCATTGCGCGCGCACTGCTCAAGAATCCCAAGATCCTGATTCTGGATGACTCGACCAGCGCGGTCGATACCCGGACCGACGCTCTGATCCGGGACGGGTTCCGCCGCTATATCCCCTCGACCACCAAAATCATCATCGCGCAGCGGATCGCCTCGGTACAGGATGCCGATCGGATCGTCGTCATGGATGGCGGCACCATCAATGCGGTTGGCACCCATGAGGAACTGCTCAAGTCGAATGAGATCTACCGTGAAGTTTACTATTCTCAGAACAAGGGAGGTGCGGAAGATGCGGAATAAGTACAGCTCCGGAACGGTTTCCAAAGGTGTGGTCGGCCGTCTGATCCGCACGATGTTCGGGTTCTTCCCTGTTCTTCTGCCGATTGTCATCGTCTGCATCCTCTTCAACGCAATGGTCAGCTCGCTGCCCTCGATCTTCATGCAGAACGTCATCGCCGCGGTCGAGGAGGCCTCAAAGAACGGCGGCGGCTGGTCGGCGGTCTCGGGCCGGATTCTCGGCCTTGTCGGCCTTCTCGTCTGTTTCTATCTGCTCAGCCTGATTGCCGGTTTCACCTACACCCAGCTGATGGCTTTCATCACCCAGGGCACTCTGGCCAAACTGCGGGAAAAGATGTTTGACGGGATGCAGGCCCTGCCCATCAAGTTCTTTGACACCCACAACCACGGCGATGTCATGAGCTACTACACCAACGATATCGACACGCTGCGCCAGATGATCTCCCAGAGTTTCCCCCAGCTGATGATCTCCTGTGTCACTGCGGTGACCATTCTGTGCATCATGCTGTATTACAGCGTCTGGATGACATTGCTGATTGTCTTCGGTGTCTTCCTGATGATCAATGTCGTGCGCAAGATCGGCGGCAACTCCGCCCGGTACTTCATCCGTCAGCAGCAGACCATCGGCCGGACCGAGGGCTTTGTCGAAGAGATGATGAACGGTCAGAAGGTCATCAAGGTCTTCTGCCACGAGGAAGAGGCCAAGAAGGACTTTGACGCGATCAACGATGAGCTGTTCACCGTTGCAGAGCGGGCCAACCGCTACGCCAACACCCTGATGCCGATTCTGCTGAATATCGGTAACCTGCTGTATGTTGTGGTCGCGATCGTCGGCGGCGTGCTGCTGCTGAGCGGCGCCCCCAACCTGAGCATCTCGGGTCTGCCCTTCTCGATCAGCATTGTGGTTCCTTTCCTGAACATGACCAAGCAGTTCTCCGGCAGCATCAGCCAGGTCTCCAACCAGATCAACTCGGTGGTCATGGGCCTTGCCGGCGCGAACCGGATCTTCTCGCTGATCGACGAGAAACCCGAGACCGACGAGGGGTATGTCACCCTGGTCAACGCCAAGGAGGACGCCGACGGCCAGCTGCACGAGTGCACCGAGCGGACCAATGTCTGGGCCTGGAAACATCCCCACAGCGACGGCAGCGTCACCTACACCCGGCTGCAGGGCGATGTGCGGTTCTTCGATGTGGACTTTGCCTACGAAGAGGGCAAGACGGTGCTGCACAACATCTCCCTCTACGCAAAGCCGGGCCAGAAGGTCGCCTTTGTCGGTTCGACCGGCGCCGGCAAGACCACCATCACCAACCTGATCAACCGGTTCTACGACATCGCGGACGGCAAGATCCGGTATGATGGCATCAACATCAACAAGATCAAAAAGGCTGATCTGCGCCGCAGTCTCGGCATCGTCCTTCAGGACACCAACCTCTTCACCGGTACTGTCATGGACAATATCCGGTACGGCCGTCTGGATGCCAGCGACGATGAGTGCATCGCCGCCGCAAAGCTGGCCGGCGCCCACGACTTCATCACCCGTCTGCCGGAGGGTTATAATACTCCGCTGAGCGGCAACGGCGCCAACCTGAGCCAGGGCCAGCGCCAGCTGCTCGCCATCGCCCGCGCGGCAGTCGCCGATCCCCCGGTCATGATCCTCGACGAGGCAACCAGCTCGATCGATACCCGGACCGAGGCAATCGTCCAGCAGGGCATGGATGCACTGATGACCGGGCGCACCGTCTTTGTCATCGCGCACCGTCTGTCCACCGTCAAGAATTCCGACGCCATCATGGTGCTGGATCACGGCCGGATCATCGAGCGCGGTACCCACGAGGAGCTGCTTGCCCTCAAGGGAACCTACTATCGCCTCTATACCGGCGCGCTGGAACTGGATTGATTTTTCCATCCAATCAAAAAATGCCGCATCGAAAGATGCGGCATTTTTCTTTGAAATGGCTGTAAAATCCCTCATTTTTTGTAATAAGACAGGGATACAATACTATCTGTATTGTATCCCTGCTCTTTTTGTCGAACGATCCGGCCAAAATTGCTCAGGCGTTCTCCATGCCGGCGGTGATGATCGACATCTTGTAGACCTCCTCGGCATTGCAGCCGCGAGAGAGGTCGTTGATGTTCGCCGCGAGTCCCTGCAGGATCGGGCCGACCGCCTCAAAGCCACCCAGACGCTGAGCGATCTTATAGCCGATGTTGCCGGCGTTGATATCCGGGAAGATGAAGACATTCGCCTCGCCGGCAACCTTTGAGCCGGGGGCCTTCAGCTTGCCGACCTCGGGTGCAAACGCGGCGTCAAACTGGATCTCGCCCTCCACCGGGAAGGGCAGGTCCATCGCCTTGAGTTTCTCGGACGCCTCCCGCATCTTGTCGACGTCCTCGCCCTTGCCGGAGCCGAGGGTGCTGTAGGAGAGCATTGCCACCTTCGGATCGATACCGAAGAAACTGGCGGTCTTTCCGGTCTCGACCGCGATCTCGACCAGTTCGTCCGCGGTGGGGTGCAGGTTGATGGCGCAGTCCGCCATCGCATACCGCTCCGGCTTGCCGTCGGCGCCGGTGCGGTTCATGATAAAGCAGCTGGAGACGATCTTGCTGCCGGGGCGGGTCTTGATGATCTGCAGTGCCGGGCGAACGGTGTCGGCGGTAGAGTAGGTCGCACCGCCGAGCAGCGCGTCGGCCACCCCCATCTTGACCAGCATGGTGCCGAAATAGTTGCTCTTTTTGAGCGCCTTCTCACAGTCCTCGCGGGTCATCTTGCCCTTGCGCAGCTCGACCATCTTGTCGACCATCGCCTCAAACCCGTCATAGTTGAGCGGATCGATGATCTCGATCCCCTCGATATCGAATCCGCCCTTGGCAGCCGCCTCTTTCACTGCACCGGGCTCTCCCAGCAGAATGGGGGTCAGCAGCTTTTCCGCATGCAGCCGGCTGGCGGACTCCAGAATACGGGGATCACAACCCTCGGTATAAACCAGCTTTTTCGGTGTTTTTTTAAGCGATTCAATCAGTTTTTCAAGCATCCTTTTGATAACTCCTTTCGCTTTTCCTGCTGACGCCGGCCAGGCGGCGGTGTCGGTAGGTCCTGTACCTCTTTATTTTAGCATGTTTTGGATGACAGCGCACCCTGTTTTTGTCATTTGCGGCAATTTTTTTGTTTTGGCTGCAAAAAAACAGGCAGATCTGCGAAGAGGTCTGCCTGTCTGAATTTTGGGGCTCACCGCAGCATCGCGCTGTTGTTGACCACCCAGGCGCTGTATGCAAACAGCACCTCTCTGCCGGTCGCATCGAGGTACTGGTCCAGCACCGAAGAGCCGAGATATCGGAGATCCACCACCGTGATCTCAGCATAGGTATTGCAGAGCAGCGGCACCAAACTGGAAACAAAGGAATCTCCGAAAATCACCAGTTCGCGGTCGGTGGATGCATCGGGATTCTGAATCTCAATCAGCGGGCTCGCCCCGCCGAGAAACAGATCATACTGATTTTTGCTCCCGAGCGCATCCGACCAGTAGAGCTGCGTCTGCTCCGGCCGCTGCATATTCTTGATTTCTGCCGTCTCGATCGCGTCCCCGGTGAGCCAGAAAAAGGGCTCGCTGCGGGTCCAACCGGGCAGATAGGGGCGATAGGCGCCGATGAAATTTGGCCCCTGCTGCATCTCGTACTCCCACCCGGCAGAAAAATCCATCCGCTCGCCCAGCCGCTCCACCACCGGCGCAAGGCATTCCTGCCGCCAGTGTCGGTCGGTTTTGTAATAATCCGCAAGCGAAAGGGTGTCCGACAGGTTGATGCCGGTCATTCCGTCCAGCCGCTGTTCCACCGCGGTGTAAAACGCGGTGTAATCGGTCGTCGGGGTCTCGGTGTAGCACCCCTTGTCCGGGATCAGGGTCCAATAAAAGCGGGTTGCGCCGGAAAGTGTCCCCCCGCGCAGTCCATTGAGCTTTTCACAGAACAGTTCGACCGAATTCTCCTTCAGCGTTCCAATCTGCTCCACCCAGTACTCCCCCGCGCGGAGGTAGCCGGTCAGGGCCGAACCAAACCGCTCGGGCAGCGCCGCGGTCGAGAGGGCGACGCCGCCGGACAATGCCAGCGACGCGAGAATACCGGCGGTCAACCGCCGCCAATGCCGCGCCATCAGTCGGCCAGCGCCTTGAAGTTTGCCGACAGCTGATCCGCCAGTGTCTTGTCCGCCATGATCAGAATCACGACATCACCGATCCGGTCGACAATCTTGCTCTCCGCCTCGACACAGACCCACTTGCGGGGATTCGCCTTCTCCTCAACCTGCTCGGCCAGCGTCTTGGCAGCGTCGGCGCTCTCTGCCCGCAGCAGACAGACCGAAAACGGAATCGCGTTGATCGCGGCATCCGAGGCAAGGCCCTCCTTGTACTCGGAACGGGTGACACCGACACAGTATTCAGAGTTGTCCTCGGTCAGCTCCTGATTCAGGGTCATCGGCATATCCGACACGCCGTCGTACACCTTGGTCAGGATATCCTCGAGGGATCCCTCGAGGTTCTTCTCGGACGACCCGCTCGAGCCGCAGCCCGCAAAGAGGGAAAGTGCCAGCACCAGGCTGAGCGCAACTGCAATCAATTTTTTCATTGTTTTCTCCTTTTTTGCATTGTTTTCAAAAAGAAAGCGGATGAGCGGCCCGCCGGCCGACAGACATCCGCTGGTTATTATACCAAAAGTGCAGGTCGAAATTCAACCTTTTTTTAAGGTTCGTCTGCGCAAGAATTTATTACTGAAAAAGCTGCGATCCGATCCCGATCTTTCTGATGATCGGGCAAAAAGCGACGCTTTCTCCTTTATTCCTTTGAGATGGTATTGCGCCGGGCATGCTCGAGCAGTTTGGCGAAGGTCTCCTCACTGATGTCGTGTTCGATCCGACAGGCATCCGCAGCGGCGACCTTCTTGTCCACCCCGAGCCGAACAAAAAATTCGGTCAGCAGCCGGTGCCGCTCATAGATTCTCGAGGCGATCTCCTGCCCTGCATCGGTGAGGGAGAGCAGGCCGTCCTCATCCATCCGCACGTATCCGGCCTCCCGCAGCTTTTTCATCGCCACGCTGACGCTCGCCTTGCTGAACCCCAGCTCCCCCGCGACGTCAATCGACCGCACCGATCCCTTGCGCTCCCGCAAAATCAAAATGGTCTCGAGATAATCCTCAGCCGACTGATGAATCTTCATCCTCCCGCCTCCTTGTTTTTTCTGTCCTGGCTGATCTATTCCATTGTGTCTTCCCGCGCAGCCGGTCTCAATCGGTGCGCACCATACTGGGGAAGATCTTTTCCAGTTTCGCATCCGGGTACCATTCATCCATCAGCTGCTGCCAGCTGCTGGTAGCCGGAATATGATCGTATCGCTGGGCCTGTCGAAACACCGCAAGACCGCTGACCGCCGTGTTCATCACCATAAAGATGATGAGGATCCAGCTGAGGGTGACCCCGTAGACCCGGGAGACATTTCGCTCAATCCAGCCGTTGATGCGGGGGTAGATCTCCTTGATCCAGACCAGTGCCAAAGCGCCCCAGAACAGGCAGTAGAGCAGATTGATCCGGCCGTTGAGGTTGAAGGGATACTTCGAGTAGTCCCAGGATACGGTGCCCAGCACCTTCTCCTGCAGCCAGCTGCAGAGGTACTCAAACGCGCCGCCCAGCACCGCCCCGCCGGCAAAGATCCAGCGGTCGCTCTTTCCAATCAGGGGCCGCAGACAGACGGTCAGCAGCACGGCGCCGATTCCGTAGATCAGATTGAAGGGTCCCCATACCAGGCCGGTGCGCTGCATCAGTTGTCCGGTCCGGAGCAGGCAGAAGACGGTCTCGATGACCACCCCGAGAAAGCAGCAGATGAAGAACATCCAGAACAGCTTGTAGAAGTTGAGGCCATGGGCAAAATGTCCCGGTACCCCCGCGAGATCCCGCTCGATCCGCTGGGTGTGCTTTTCCTCCCGCGCAAGCGCCCGCGCCTCCTTCTTGTCCAGCTGGTCAAGCTGCCGACGCAGCCGGTTGCGTTTGCGGTCATAGTATTCCTTTGTGGTCATCTCAAGTTCCTTCCCCCGCATCCTGCGGCGCTGTATAATTATTTTTTTCTGCCGCCGAACAACAGATCTCTCAATTCACCCAGCGCCTCGTCATAGCGGCGGCTGTGTGCGGTCGGGTTGCGCCGCAGCTGGTCAAAGGCGCGCCGGTACAAGCGGTCGGTTCGCTCACCCAGCGCACGCAGTTCCTGCTCAATCTCGGCAAGGCCCCGGCCCAGCTCCGGCAGTTTTCCGTTGCCAAGCGCCGTTTCCAGCCGATTCTTCATCTCATTGAGCAGCGTCCTGCGGCGTTCCCGCACCGTCTGGAGCACCTGCTGTGCCGCAGCCCATCTGCGCTCAAGCAGCTCCCGCTGCGGCTCGTGTCGTTTCAGGAAATCCTCCGCGGCGAAGACGGCGGACGCCTCAAGCAGCCGCTGCAGCCTCGTCACCCGCGCTCTGCTGTCCTCAAGCTTTTCCAGCAGCTGCCGAATGCTGATCGCCTCGCGCACCGAGAAGATCAGATCAGCCGCCCCGGCCACCAGCAAAACCGCGGCGAGCACCGCCTCTCCGGTTTCGGGCAACCGATGGATCAGCCCGGTGACCGGCGGCTGCACCACCCAGACCAGCAGCACCGAAAAGACGCCCCAGCAGAGGGAGGCCGGCAGACAGATATACCCGTTCAGATTGAAGGGCAGATGGCTGTAGTCCCAGTACCGCAGCCGGAACAGCCGTTCCAGCAGCCAGCCGGTGAGATACTCCAGCGCCGTCGCTCCGATCATCCCGCAGCAAAAGGTCAGCACCATATTCTGCTGCACCGAGACGGTGAAAAGCAGAATCGAAACCGCGCCAAATCCGTAGATCGGCAAAATCGGCCCCAGCAGAAAGCCTCGGTTGACGA